>DATCCI010000059.1:0-4351 GCA_036511415.1 Acidimicrobiia bacterium | reverse complement strand
ACGGCCGAGAGTGTCGCGGTCCTCGACCTCGTGAGCGACGGCCGGGTCGAGTTCGGGACCGGCCGTTCGTCGACCCGCGCGGAGATCGAGGGTTTCGGCCTCGACCCGCACGAGACCCGCGATATGTGGGACGAGGCCCTGCAGCACATCGTCGGCATCTGGACCAACGACGAGTACTCCTTCGACGGCAAGTACTGGCAGATGCCGCCGCGGCGCGTGCATCCCAGCCCGTTGCAGAAGCCACATCCTCCGATCTGGGGCGCGACGT
Organism: Acidimicrobiia bacterium; assembly: GCA_036511415.1. Taxonomy (GTDB): domain Bacteria; phylum Actinomycetota; class Acidimicrobiia; order IMCC26256; family PALSA-610; genus PALSA-610. Next base: position 4,083 of record DATCCI010000059.1, on the reverse strand, counting down.
CGAGCGTCGACGGCCACTACGAGATGGGCAAGCGCGGGATCGGCCTCCTGTCGTTCACGGTCGGCAATCCTCCCGAGAACCTCGAAGAGCGCATCGTGAACTATCGCCGCGGGCTCGCCGACTGCGCGCAGCCCGTCGGCAAGTTCGTGAACGACACGGCCGCGACGTTCACGATGGTGCACTGCAGCGACACCAACGAACAAGCGCGTGCGGAGGCCGAAGAGTCGTTCGTGTGGTACCCGCGCGCGGCCGGGCATCACATCGCGACGCTCGCGGAATGGATGGAAGACCGCGGCCAAGAGCTCGGCAACTACGGCTACGCCGGCGAGGCACGCAAGGGCGAACAGGCCGGGTATTTCGACCACCTGAACATGGACTACCTCTACGACAGCGGTGCCGGTGTGGTCGGCGACCCCGATCGCTGCATCGCGATCTGCAAACGGTACGAAGCCGTCGGGTGCGAGCTGTTGTTCTGCCTCCTGAACCCGTACAACATCCCGCACGAGCAGGTCATGCACTCCATCGAGCTCATCGGCAAGCACGTCATCCCGGAGCTCGACACGTAAGGGCGCCCGAGGCCATTCGCGCAGACGCGTCTTCACGGAGACGCGTCGTAGACGTCCTTACCGAAGCAGGCGAGACCGGGCGCGCCGGCGAAGCCGAGATGCGCGAGCCCGAACATGTCCTCCATGCTGCACAGCAGCGAGTAGTGGTTGTACGGCGTAGCATCGGTCGTCCCCGCCTTCGTGCGCGACGACAGCACGAGCGTCCCGATCCTCCCGCCGCCCGGGCCACTGAGTCCGGGCCGGTCGACGTTCGGCGAAGGCGGCGTGTGACAGCACGCGGCCGCGTCGCCTCCGACCACGGCTTCGTCGAAGGTGATCACCAGCAAGCCGTCGGCCTTGTAGGCCGGCGACGCCAGGATCTTCGGTACCTCGGCAGTCAGCCAGCGATCGGCGGTGGTGAGCCCGCCCGGTTCGCCGTCGACGCACGGGCCGTCATGACCGTCGTTGCAGACGTTCGGCGTGATGAAGGCGAGGTTCGGAGTGGTCGCCACCGACTTCAGATCGGTCGCGAGGTGACTGAAGTCGACGACGTTCTGCACGCAGGCGGGCGAATCGAGAATCGAATGGAAATAGACGAACGGGTCGTGCCGCGTCGCGTACATGTCGCCGGGCTTCGGTGCGATGGTCGTATCGTTCGCACCGAGGGCCGGGTGCCGACACGGCGTGCCCATGTCCTCCATGTAGCCGCGCCACGTCTTGCCCGCGGCGGTGAGCTGATCGGCGATCGTCTGCACCGACTTCGGGTAGACGCAACCCGCGCCGAGCTCCTGGCCGAACTTGCCGGTGCCGGTGGAAACGAACTCGGTGTAGTTGAGGCAGTCGCCTTGCGTCCTGGGGTTGGGCGCCTGGCCGCTGATCTCGGCGATGTAGTTGTCGAGGCTCGCGTGCCCGATGCCGTAGTACTGCGTGAGCAGCTTCCCCTTCGCCCGCAGCGTGGTGTTCAGGTACCGCGCCGGTGAGCTCTTGCTCCAGGTCGTGTCGTAGTTCTCGTTCTCGAGGTTGATCACGAACACGTGGCCGATCGAGCGCGGGCCGGTCGCGACCGTGGTGGTCGTCGTCGCGGCAGTGCTCGCGGGACTCGATTGCTTCGCCGACGGCTTCGACGATGATGAGCACGCGCCGAAAACGACGACGCAGGCGACCATCGCCGCGACTCTCCTCACCACGAGAGCTTGACGCCGAGAGCCCGACCTTCGCAACCGCGCAGTGGTGCCCGTGCCGGTTCGTGGATAGCGTCGATCCCGATCGCACGCGAAGGCAAGCCCGGAGGACCCGTATGGAGTATCGACGTCTCGGCCGCACCGCGCTGCGAGTGAGCCCGATCTGCCTCGGCACGATGAACTTCGGACCGCTCACGAGCGAACCCGACTCGTTCGAGATCATGGATCGCGCGCTCGAACACGGAATCAACTTCTTCGACACCGCGAACCGTTACGGGGGACCCAAGGGTCCCGGCACCACGGAGGAGATCATCGGCCGTTGGTTCGCGCAGGGGGGCGGCAGGCGCGAGAAGGTCGTGCTCGCGACCAAGGTGTTCGGTCCGATGACGGATTGGCCGAACGACGGGGGCCTCTCGGCGCGCCACATCCGCGCCGCGTGCGACGAGAGCCTTCGGCGGCTGCAAACCGACCACATCGACCTGTACCAGATGCACCACATCGACCGCGCCGCCTCTTGGGACGAGGTCTGGCAGGCGATGGAAGGGCTCGTGCAGCAGGGCAAGGTGCTGTACGTCGGCAGCAGCAACTTCGCCGGGTGGCACATCGCGCAGGCGAACGAAGCCGCGAAGTCGCGCCACTTCCTCGGACTCGTGAGCGAACAGAGCCTGTACAACCTCGCGTCGCGCACCGTCGAGCTCGAAGTCCTTCCGGCGTGCCGCGTGTACGGACTCGGGCTGATCCCGTGGAGCCCGCTGGCCGGTGGCCTGTTGGGTGGCATGACGAGCACCGGTGACACGGCCCGGCGCAAGAGCGTGCAGCCCCGGTACGAACGCATCCGGCCCCAGCTCGAGCGCTGGGAGAAGTTCTGCGCCGACCTCGGCGAACAACCGTCTACTGTCGCCTTGGCGTGGCTGCTCCACCAAAAGGGTGTGACGGGACCGATCATCGGACCGCGCACGCTCGAGCAGCTCGAAGGCGCGTCGCTGCGCGCCGTCGATCTCTCGCTCGACGAGGCGACGCTCGCAACCCTCGACGAGATCTTCCCCGGTCCGGGCGGCCGCGCGCCCGAGGCCTACGCCTGGTAGCAACGGAGTCGAACGATGGACGTCTACGAAGCGCTCTACACGACGCGCGCGATGCGCCGCTGCAAACCCGATCCCATCCCGATCGAGGTGCAGCGCCGCATTCTCGACGCGGCCATCCGCGCGCCGAGCGGCGGCAACACCCAGAACTGGCGGTTCATGCTCGTCGACGACGGCGGCGTGAAGGCCCAGCTCGGACCGATCTACCGCAGCTGCCTCGCGCAGCTCTGGGAGACGATCTACAAGGACCGGCTCGTGGCGGCGCGGGCCGATCCCGGGAATCCCGAGATGGCGCAGCTCTTGCGCATACAACGATCGGCGCAGCATCTCGCGGATCATTTCGAGGAGTACCCGCTGCTCTTGTTCAGCTTCGTGCAGTTCTACCCGTCCGGTGGATCGATCTTTCCCGCGACCTGGTCGGCGATGCTCGCGGCTCGGGCGGAGGGGGTCGGCTCGTCACTCACGAGCGTCTTCATGTTCCAGATCGCCGAGGTACTCGAGATCCTCGCCGTGCCGAAGCAGGACGGCTGGCTCTTCTCGTCGTGTGTGACCTTCGGCTATCCGACCGGGAGGTGGGGCGTCGCGCCCAGGCGACCGGTCGACGAAGTGTCGTATCGCAATCACTGGGGGGAAGCGCTCGGCTTCGAAGTGCACGAACCGCTCTGGCCTTGAGCCAAGAGACGCTCTCCGAGCGCGAACCCATGGGTAGGGGCTGATCGTGCGCAGGTTCTGGGATTGGCTCGGGCTCAATCTCGGTCGGCACTGGATCCTGGTGATGCTCGTCGGCGCGGTCGCGACGGTGGGTCTCGGTTTCGGTGCGACCCGCCTCGCGTTCTCCACCGGCCAGGAGAACTATCTCAACAAATCCGATCAGGTCTACAAGGACAACGTCGCGTACCAGAAACTGTTCGGCGGCCAGGCCATGGTCGCGTTGGTGACGATGGCTCCCGGCCACAAAGTTGCCGAGTTGTTCACTCCCGCGAACGTCGCGCAGTGGCAGGCGGTCGAGCGCGAGATCCGCGGTTCGCACAAGGTGCTCGACGTGGTGAGCCCGCTCACGGCGCTCCAGTGGAACGACGGCCTCGTGCGGAGCCCGTCCGGCGATCCCACTGCCAGCGTCGCGGGCAAGATCATCGCCGGCGAGCTCCAGCGCGACCCGTCGGCCGCGGGCAAGCAGGTCCGGCTCACGGACGCGACCAAGACCTTGCAGCGGCTGAGCGCGATCCCGCTCTCGAAGCGTTCGATCGACGATCCCGCGTACCTCGATGTCCTCCT
>DATCCI010000058.1:0-2548 GCA_036511415.1 Acidimicrobiia bacterium | reverse complement strand
CCCATGCCGGCGACCTCGGTCATGCCGGGCTATCGAACCCGAATCGCGGGCGGCGATCAAGGGTTCTGCGAGCTCACCGGTCGGTCGGCTGCCCAGCCGAGCCGGCGGAGGCCGGCCCTGATGCGGGCCGCGAGCTCCGCCATCGAGACTGCGGCGACGTAGTCGTCGGCCCGGGCCTCGAGGTACGGCCCCGGCTCGTTGCCCCCGGCGTCGTAGACGACGATGAATCTTCGTGGGTGGGCCGCCCGCAGCGCCTCGATGCAAGACACCCGTGCGGGAACGACGGCCGCGGCGGCGTCGGTGACGGACGAATCCGCCACCACGCGGTACGACGGTCCGAGCGCTTCCTGCAAGCGCGACTGGAGCCGGCCGAGCTCGGCGTCGAGCGCGACCAGCGTCAGCGGGCCCTCGGCCACAGCGGCAGCGGGCCGGTCCGCGGCGTCGGCGGGCCGCTGAGCAGAGCCTCTCGCGCGGCGGCCTCGCACGCGCGCGCCGGACTCCCCGCGGTTGAAGATGACACGCTGCACGGTCTCGATTCAGTGAAGCAGCGGTTCTTCGGTTACAGGTAAGAAATCGGAAAGGTGTGTTGTCCCCGCCCCGGCGCGAAACCGGGGCGGGGACGCATTCGCCGGCGAGGGGCTCGGGGAAGGCGCCGACGAATCTCGGTCGGCGAGCTCAGCCCGCCGTGATCGACCCGAAGAGGCCGTGCGACCCGCCGCTCGGCCCGGCCGCGAAGTAGAGGCTCGTCGTCGGTCCGCCCGCGCCCCCGTTTCCGAACGCGATCGCCCACAGCCCGTCGATCTTGACCAGCGTCTGGTCGCCGAGCCGGAGCTGGCCCTTGTAGACCCACTTGCCTCCGCCCAGATCCTGGTACGCGCTGATCCGGCCGTTGCCGAAGTTGCCGACCAGCACGTCACCCGAGAACACGCCGAAGCTCGCCGGTGCGAGCGCGAGCCCCCACGGAGCGTTCGAGGGCGCGTTCTTCCGCCCACCCGGCGCCACGCGCGCGACGAACTGCCCGTCGGGCGTGAACTGGTCGACGTAGCCGAAGCCGTCGCCGGCGACGTCGTCCTTCTTCGCGGCGTCCTGCTTCGCGTAGGTGACGAAGATGCTGCCGTTGAGCGCCTGGATGCCGAACGGCGCGTACCCCGCCGGCAGCTTCGGGTCGCTGAAGGCCGCGGTCGTGACCGGGTTGAACGACGCATCGAAGACGTCCACGCGGCCGTTGTGGAAGTCGGTCGCGTAGAGACGGTCGGACATCGTCGTGAGGCCCTTGTAGATCGCACCCGACGACGACCGGTCGACGCCGGGGATCGCGGTCGCGGCGTTCACGGCCGGCGACCAGCCGAGGATCATTCCGCCTTCGGTCGAGAACAGGAACCGGGCAGCTCCCGACTTGCCGTTCTGGTTGATGACGAAGTCGGCCGCCGAGCCGTTGAAGATCGTCCCGCTCGGCCCGCCGGGCACTGCGACGGTGAGCGCCTGCTTCGCGCCGCTGCCGTTGTAGAGCGTCGACGTGTTGGTGCCGTTGTTCGACGTCCACCACGGCGTCGTCGGTCCGGCGGAGAGGCCCCAGGCGTTGACGAGCGACGCATCCGTCGTCGGTGCGGTGCCCGCCGCGTCGGACACGAGATTGTGGACGGTGAAGACGTCGTCGGCGATTCCGCTGGACGCGGATCCGACGACGAGCACCGCGGCCACCAGCGCCACGGCGGCAGTGATGAGACGAGTCGTATTCAACCTGCTCCCCTTTGCTTTCGAACGAGATCCGCAGTCCGGCAAGCGGTACGCGGGGAGCCGCGCGGCGGTTTGGACCCGACTCGCGCGGGAGGAGCGGAGCGGTCTAGAATCCGCCCGCGACTCGTCTATAGTCGTGCGATCGACGGCCCGCGCGAGATCATGACGTGGCAGGACCTGGGCGTCGGCGCGCGCGAGCTCGCACACCGGATCGTGGACGACGGCTACGAGGCCGACATGGTGCTCTCGATCGCGCGGGGCGGCCTGCTCGTCGGTGCGGCGCTCGGCTATGCGCTCGGCATCAAGAACACGTTCGCGATGAACGTCGAGTACTACACCGGGATCGATGCCCGGCTCGAGATGCCCATGCTCCTGCCGCCGGTGCCCGACCTCGTCGACTTCGCCGAGACTCGCGTGCTCATCGCCGACGACGTCGCCGACACGGGCGCGACGCTCGCGCTCGTCAAGGAGTTCTGCGAGGGGAAGGTCGCCGAGGTGCGCTGCGCCGTCCTGTACGAGAAGCCGCACACGACGATCAACTGCGAGTACGTCTGGCGCCGGACCGACCGCTGGATCACGTTTCCCTGGAGTGCGGAAGAGCCGGTGACACGTCCCGTGGCATCGCCACCGCCGATCCGTTAGGGTCGAATCCGGGTCGGCGTTTACTCGATCCGGGAGGCAACGGGGCCTCGGAGTCGCGATCCGCGGCGCCGGGGCTTTCGCGTTTTTCAGGGGCACAGAGACTCGGGAGGGACCAGGGTGAAGAGAAGGAAGCTCGTCATTTCCGGCGTGTTGTCCGCGGTCGTGGCTG
>DATCCI010000057.1:0-8109 GCA_036511415.1 Acidimicrobiia bacterium | reverse complement strand
CGTCACCGCGAAAGCCGCGACCGAGGCCGAGGCCCGCGCGTTGGTCGACCTGGAGGAAAAGGAGCTGCGCCTGATACTCGGCGACCTCGTGTTCGGGGTCGACGACGAGACCATGGAGTACGCCGTGCTCGAACGCCTGCGCGGCCGCGGCTGGAGCCTCGGCGTCGCGGAGTCGTTGACCGGCGGCCTGATCGGCGCCCGGATCGTCAACGTCGAGGGTGCGAGCGACACCTTTCGCGGAACGATCGCCTCGTACGCGACCGACGTGAAGCGGTCGCTCCTCGGGGTCACCGCGGCGTCGGTGGTGAGCGAACCGGCGGCGCGCGAGATGGCGGAAGCTGCGCAGCGCGTCCTCGGTGCCGATGTGGGGATCGCGGCCACGGGTGTCGCCGGGCCAACCGAGCAGGACGGCGTCGCGGTCGGCACCGTGTACTTCGGCCTCGCGATCCCGGGCGTGCCCACCGAGGTGGTGAGCACGCGCCTGCCCGGCGATCGCGAGCGTTTGCGCCAGTTCTCGACGATCTCGTTGCTCAACCTGCTTCGGCAGCGGCTCGACGTTCTGGACGCTCGATGATCGAGGTCCAGGTCAACATCGACTGCGCCGACGCCGACGCGCTCCAGGCCTTCTACTGCGAGGCTCTCGGATACCGCGCGCACGGCCACGTCGGGCAGTACCGGTCGTGCGTGCCCGACGCCGGCGCAACCGGTCCCAAGATCGTGTTCCAACAGGTGCCCGAGCCGAAGGCGGTCAAGAACCGCGTGCATCTCGATCTCGTCGTCGACGACATCGAGGCGGAGTCGACCCGCTGGGTGGCGCTCGGCGCGACCCGGGCCAGTGCCGAACCCGTATGCGAGCACGGAGGCTGCTGGATCGTGATGCTCGATCCCGAGGGCAACGAGATCTGTCTTTGCGACAGCTGATCCGATGACGTGCGACCAGGGGCACCTCACCGTGCAGACCTCGGTAATGACGCCGAGCTCGCCGATGTGACGCCGCCGTCAGTTCGCTGTACCGTCATCGGGCCATGGATGGGCCTCCTGACGAGTCGCTCAGCATCGCCGTGCATCAAGCCACGGGGATGATCGCCGTCCAAGCCGGCTGCGACGTGGACGAAGCGTTCGCGCGGCTGACGATCCGGGCGGCCGCCGTCGGCCAGTCGAGGCACGAGATGGCACTCGACGTGCTCGACGGCGTCACCCGCTTCAACAAATAGAACGCGCGAAGTGCTCGATCAGCGACGGACCGCGCGGCGCCGGCCCCGGCCGACGAGTGCCCCACCCGCGACGAGCAGTGCCCCGCCGGCCCACACGAGCTCCGACGAGTTTCCGCCCGTGAACGGCAGCGGCGCGGCTTGGGTCGCGACCGCGGACGGTGTCGGATCGGTTGTCGTGGAGGTCGTTTTGGCCGCAGCCGCGGCATCCGTCTTCGCCTTGGGCGGGTAGTTCGGGGTGGTCGCGCCGGCCGAACCGAGACCGAACAGGAACGCACCGATCAATACCGGTACCCCAACCAGCGTCATGCGCCTCATCTGCTTCGCCTTCCAGTGCTCTTGGTAGCAATCCCCAGTAGTGCTCTTAAAGGGAAAATATCACGCTTTGCGGTTGAGCGCCACCATCAAATGCCACGCAACGGGCGCCCGATCCCACAGGGCGTGCACATCGCCGCGAATACGGCCAATCGTCACTGTGGGTGACGACGTAGCGCCCGTCGCGCGTCCTCCGCCTTCGACGTGGAGCGACCAATCGACCCGGTCGGGGTTCGGCAGCACCTGCGAGAACCAATCGAAGGTGTACGAGCCGCGCGACAGGTCGACCGCGCCGTCGAGATGCAGCACGAGGTGCCGCGAGCCGCCGGGTGGCACGTCGACGTACGCCCAGTAGACATTTCGGCCGAATTCGCGCTCGGCGACCAATCGGAGCGGGTGGCCGTCGAGCGTCGCCGTCCCGAGGGTGAGCCGCGAGTAGGCGGCGATGATCAGCCGAGTCGTACCCGTCGGCAGGCCTACCTGATTGCCGATGATGTCGATCGGCAACCCCGACGAAGGGGCGTCGTTGCGCAGCGTGATCGTCGCGCTCGCGCTCTCCCGGCCCGAATTGGCGTCGACGGTCGCGGAGTACACGACCTGGCGGTGCAGGTAGGCATCGAGCTTGTTGCCGCCGGCGTTCTGCGCGATGAGCCCGAACGAGTCGCCGGTTGCGGGGGCGACCGAGCCGTCGCCCCCGATTCTCACCGCGAATTGCTGCTCGGCCGCGTTCGCGAACCACATCGTGAGGTCCTTGGCGCCCAAGGCGGGGCTCATCTCGTTCGCGAATTCAGACGGAGAAGCACTGCTCCCATGGGTCAGCTGGTCGAAGGTGGCGCGGGCCACGGCACCGAGCAGGTTGATGCGCTCGTCGTGCGAGAGGTTCAACGCGTACTCGTCGTGATAGAGGAATTGCACGACGTTGCCGGCGTCCAGCCGGTGCGGCAGGCCGGGAATCACGACGGGTCCGGTGAGCGCGAGCAGGTCACTCAACGCCACGGGGTCGAGACTCAGCACGCCGTCGACACGGGTACCGCCCGATTGGGGATACAGCTGCGACGCGACCTGTCCGACGCTAGGGAAGTCGGGCGACATCGTGATGTTCTCCCAGGTGCTCGCCGGGTCGAACCGGCCGTAGCGCGCGAGGTACTCCGCCGGACCGTCGAGGTGTTTGTTCGGGGAACCGGTGTCGTTGAGCTGCGGTCCGCGCCCGAGCGCGTCGAGGTGCAACGCGCCGTCGCGGGCGACGAGCACGCCATAGTTCGCGATGAGACCGCCGGACCCCCGCAACTCGGCCGGCGTCACGAACAAGACGAGGTACCGCCGCGTCGCACCGCGGCCGAGTATCTGCGGGGCGAGCGCGACCGCCTGTCGCGCCGTCTGCGCGCTGTCGTCGGCCTTGGAGACGGTGCGAGCGAGCCGTGCGACGGCGTCCGCGAGCGGGCTCACCAGCCACGTGCTCCGCACCCGGCCCAGTTCGGTGCTCGCGCGTGCCGTCCCCGTCGCCAGGCGCTGGAACACCGGCAGGTAGGCCTGCAGCGCGGCCAGGTCGACCCGTCCGTTGCGTAGACGCAGCCGATTCGGGTCGACGTCCTGGACACCCGCCTCGGCGAGCGGCAGCGTGTGGGCGCCGATCGCCACGACCTGATCGATGGTGCGTACCTGTGGTGCGAACACGGGTACTTGACGCGCCGGCCAGGTCCACCAGGCGCCCGCGACGTGCGCGGCGGTGCGGAAGTTCTGCTCGGCCCGGGCGAAATCGGTTGCCGCTCCCTGCCGGTCCGCAGCCTTCGCGGCGTCGACCCCGGCGCGCGCGTTGCGTTCGGCCTCGTCGAGGAGCGAGTGGGTTCGCAGCGCGACGATTCCCGCGATTGCCGAACAGACGAACACGACCCCGAGCGCCGCGAGCAGCGCGCGCACGACGATGCGACGGCCCGCTCCGTCGGATCCGAGCGCGGCGGACGCGAGTATCGGCATCGTCCCGGCCGCGGCCGCGGCCGCGGAGCCGTACGTCGGCGACGAGATGGGAAGGCGCAGCAGACCTTGCACCGTGACGGCCGCGATGACGGCTCCGGCGACGGCGTCGAGCTTGCGTCGGCGTGCGAGCACTGCGAGGCACGCGAGCATCAAGAGCCCGAGCGCGTGCAGCGTGATGCTTCCTCCGAACACGGCGAGCACCAATGCCGCGCATGCGAGGGCGGGAAGCGACGCCGTCGTGCCGCAATACGCAACGAGCGCCGCGAACCCCGCAGTGTACGAACGATCCGCGATGTTCGAACCAATGGGCCGGCACGGCCGGATGCCCGCCGCGATCGCGCTCATCGCAGCGATCAGGAGGACCGCTCGCGTCGCTACCTCCGACGGGAACGAGTCACCTGCCTCACCCGTGTCGAGGGAACGAACTCTCATCCGTGGAAGCTCCTGCCATCGCCGCGGGCGTCTACGAGGTAGTACCAGACGGAGCTATGCCCGGCGATCGGCGCGCTGCGCTCGTTCCGGGGAGCACGTGTGGATCGGGCCGCTGCAGGAGCACTGCGTCCTGTGCACGCCACAACCCTCGCGCCGAGAACCGGGCAAGACGTGGATGGGTGCGCCACCCAGTTCCCGAGACCGCGCCGACTCGACATCACCCGTTCACGCCGCTGCAGACGAAGGCCGCGCCCGTTCCGTCCGGCCGTACGGGCTACCCGTAATCTGTCGGTCGGGCCGCGCCGCGGCGGAACTGACTCCCGCCCAGCGGTCCGTCCGGCGCGGCCCTGATTCGCGTTACGGGTTACCGTCGCCCGTTCGAAGCGGAATGATCGGTCCCCTCACTGTCCGGTTCGGGAACGCGTCGGACTCCGAGGTCGGCACCGCGACGGCGGGTCGGGCTGATCAGCGAAACCGGTTGGCCGCGTATACGAACAGTGCAAACAGCCCGATGACCACAACGACGGCCACGATCGTCGCGGATGTCGCGGTCTTCGGCGACTGCTTGGCGACGAGGATGGACGGGACCATCGGTCAGCCCTCGTCGGTCTCGTCGGCCGGATACTCGACTTCTTGACGCGCCGCGTCCTCGACCTCGTGCGGGCCGTCGCGTTGCGGCTCCATCGCCTTGTCGAGCATCGCGTCGCCGGCGGCGCGTTTCGGGACCGGGATCTCCAAGCCCTTCGGCGTGCGCTGCTTCGGTTCCTTCTCGGCCACAGGAGACCTCATGCCAGACGAACCACGAGACGACATCGACAAGCTAATCGTCGCTGTCGATGAAGACATCGCCGACATCGCGTCGACGGGAGCACCCGCGGGCACGGTATGCGCAGCCCGACCCGGCCGGGACGCGACGATGCCTCCCGGCGGGGGAGGCATCGTCCACTGGCGGATGCTCGCTAACTGGGAGAAAGCGATTCCGAGACGGAGTACAGCCCAGGTTCACTTGCAGCGGCAATGCGGACGCCGTTGGTATTGGGTCAACGCTTCCTCGCCCCGCGCGTCCGCGCCGGTGCTTGAAGCGAACGTTTGTTCGCTCTAGTGTGTCTCACACGCATGTGATTCACCCACCGGTGAGGTTCCCGTAGCTGTCACACCCCCTCGTTAGGGTCGCCAGCACGACGACTTCCCCCGATCGAACGGAGTAAGGCCTTGGTGGCAGAGAGGGGTTCACAGGTGGACCGGGAAAAGGCGCTCGACATGGCGCTCGGCCAGATCGAGAAGCAGTTCGGCAAGGGTTCGATCATGAAGCTCGGGGAGCGGGGGCACGTGGGGATCGAAGCGATCCCGACCGGCGCGCTCGCGCTCGACCTCGCGCTCGGGATCGGCGGCTTGCCGCGGGGAAGGATCGTGGAGATCTTCGGGCCGGAGTCGTCGGGCAAGTCGACGCTCGCGACACACGTCGTCGCGGAGGCACAACGCAACGGCGGAGTGTGCGCCTACATCGACGCCGAGCACGCGATGGATCCGGTGTACGCGGCGGCCATCGGCGTGAACGTCGACGAGTTGCTGATCAGCCAGCCCGACACGGGGGAGCAGGCACTCGAGATCGCCGACATGCTCATCCGCTCGGGTGCGCTCGACGTGCTGGTGATCGACTCGGTTGCGGCGCTCGTTCCCCGCGCCGAGATCGAAGGCGAGATGGGCGACACGCACATGGGCTTGCAGGCCCGGCTGATGAGCCAGGCACTGCGCAAGCTCACCGGCAACCTCAACAAGTCCCGCACGATCGCAGTCTTCATCAACCAGCTGCGAGAGAAGATCGGCGTGATGTTCGGCTCGCCCGAGACCACGCCGGGCGGCCGGGCGCTCAAGTTCTACTCGTCCGTGCGACTCGACATCCGCCGGATCGAGTCGATCAAGGACGGTCCGGAGGTCGTCGGCAACCGGGTGCGGGTGAAGGTCGTCAAGAACAAGACCGCGCCGCCGTTCAAGCAGGCCGAGTTCGACATCATGTACGGCAAGGGCATCAGCCGAGAGGGCTCGCTGCTCGATGTCGGAGTCGAGCTCGGCATCATCAAGAAATCGGGTGCGTGGTTCACCTACGAAGGCGAGCAGCTCGGTCAGGGCCGCGAGAACGTGAAGAACTTCCTGGCCGACAACCTGGATCTCATGGTCGAGATCAGCGAGAAGATCAAGGACGCCTCGGGCTTGAACGACGAAGTCGATCTCACGGAAGAGACCGAGGAAGTCGTCGAACAAGACGTCGACGCCTAAGAGACGCCAATCGCCGGGCGACCGGGACGCGAGCTCTCCGAGCCCGGTCCCGGTCGGCGGCAGGCTCGAGGGTGCGCCGTAGACTGCCAGCGTCATGACGCAGCGTTTCTACGTGCGTACCTACGGGTGCCAGATGAACGAGCACGACTCGGAGCGGATCGCAGGTGTGCTCGCGGCCGACGGCATGGAGCCGACCGACGACCTCTCCGAAGCCGACGTCGTCGTGCTGAATACGTGCTGCATCCGCGAGAACGCCGACAACAAGCTCTACGCACACCTCGGCGACCTGAAGGCCCTGAAGGCCCAGCGTCCCGACATGCAGATCGCGGTCGGCGGTTGCCTGGCCCAAAAGGACAGGGAAGGTGTGCGGGAGCGAGCGCCGTTCGTCGACGTCGTGTTCGGAACGCACAACCTCGCGCACGCGCCCGAGTTACTCCGCGACGCTCGACGGAACGGTCCGGTCGTCGAGATCCTCGACGAGCACGAGGCGTATCCCTCCGCGCTCCCGGCGCGCCGTGACGTCGACCACGCGGCCTGGGTGACCATTCAAATCGGCTGTGACAACTCCTGCGCGTTTTGCATCGTGCCGTCGGTGCGGGGTCGCGAGGTGAGCCGGCGTACCGGCGACATCGTTTCCGAGGTCGAAGCGCTTTCCCGAGATGGTGTTGTCGAGATCACGTTGCTCGGCCAGAACGTCAACTCCTACGGGCGCGACCTCGGTGGCGGGCAGTTCCGTCCCCAATTCGCCGATCTCCTCCGAACCCTCGACGCGGTCGACGGTATCGAGCGCATTCGCTTCACGTCTCCTCACCCCAAAGATCTGCGGCCCGACACGATTGCGGCAATGGCCGAATGCGCGCACGTGTGCGAGCACCTGCATCTGCCGTTGCAGTCCGGCAGCGACCGCACCCTCGCGCGCATGCACCGCGGTTACACCGCGCCGCGGTACATGGAACGTCTCCACGCCGCCCGCGCCGCAGTGAGCGATCTCGCGGTGACGACCGACATCATCGTCGGCTTCCCGGGAGAGAGCGAAGCCGACTTCGTACGGACGCTCGAGGTGGCCGACGAGGCGGAGTACGACGCGGCCTACACCTTCGTGTTCTCCCCCCGTCCCGGCACCGAGGCCGCGCTGATGACCGAGCTGTTCGTCGCGCCCGAAGAGGTCCAGGAGCGCATGCTGCGCCTGGTGGAAGTGGTCGAGCGCCACGCGTTGCGCAAGCACGAGGCGCGGGAGGGTCGCTCGGAGGAGGTGCTCGTCGAGGGTCCTTCCAAGCGCGACGCGTCGACCTGGTCGGGCCGCACCCGTCAGAACAAGCTCGTGCACTTCGTTCCGGACGACGCGACCCGGCCGGGGGAGCTCGTCGAGGTTCGCATCACGCGGGCCGCGCCGCACTGGCTACGCGGCGATCTGACCGCGCGGGTCAAGGCCGCGCCGCGCCGGCGCGTGCGCATTCCGGTCGCGGTGGTGTGACCCGCCACCTCGCGATCGTCGGCCCGACCGGGTCGGGGAAGTCGGCCGTCGCGCTCGCGGTTGCCACCGCGCTCGACGACGTGGAGATCGTGTCCCTCGACTCGATGCAGGTGTATCGGGGCATGGACATCGGGACCGCGAAGCCGTCGCCCGCCGAGCGGCGAGCGGTCCGCCATCATCTCGTCGACGTGGCCGATCCCTCCGAGGAGTGGTCGGTGTGCGCCACGCAGACCGCGGCGCAGGCCGCGATCGCCGACATCGAGGCGCGCGGTCGGCGCGCGTTGTTCGTGGGCGGCACCGGCCTGTACGTGCGGGCCGTCGTCGACGGGCTGAGCGTCCCGCCGCGCGACGGCGGCGTGCGCGCCGCGCTCGAGCTCGAGACCGCGACCGCGTTCGGACTGGGGCGCGCGTACCGGCGGCTCGCCG
>DATCCI010000056.1:0-2421 GCA_036511415.1 Acidimicrobiia bacterium | reverse complement strand
GAGGCCGAGCGGATCACCGCCGACCTGCGCGAGTTCCTCGGTGACGATGCGGTCGAGCACTTCCCCGCCTGGGAGACGCTGCCGTTCGAACGGGTCTCGCCCGCGACCGAGACCATGGGCCGCCGCTTGCGGGTCATCTGGCGACTGCGTGCGGGCGGCGAGCACTTGCCCCAGGCCATCGTCGCCCCGGTGCGAGCCCTCGTGCAACGCCTCGGCCCGCACGTGGAGGACGTGGAGCCGGTCATCGTCCGAAAGAGTGCGCGCATCGACCGCGACGAGCTGGTCGCACGGCTGGTCACGATCGGCTACCGGCGCGAGTACCAGGTCGAGGCGCGCGGCGAGGTCGCGGTTCGGGGCTCGATCGTCGACGTCTACCCCGCGACGGCCGATCATCCGGTCCGCATCGACCTGTGGGGCGACGAGGTCGATCGCCTCTCGCACTTCTCGGTCGCCGATCAGCGTTCGTCGGTCGAGATCCCCGAGGCATGGATCTTCCCGGTGCGGGAGTTGCTGGCGACCGAGGAGGTCCGGGCCCGCGCCCGCGAGCTCCTCGCGACGCAGCCGTGGGGCCGCGAACAGTGGGAACGGCTCGCGGAAGGCAACACGTTCGACGGCATGGAGTCGTGGTTGCCGTGGCTGACCTCCGAAGAGCACCTGCTCGCGGATCTCCTCCCCCCGTCCGCGCTCGTCGCGATCATCGAACCCCGGCGCCTGCGCGATCGCGCGCAGGAGTTGCTCGACGAGGAAGCGGCGCTCGCGCGGACCCTCGCGACCACGTGGGGTGCGCGGGTCGACGACGCCGGCACACCGCGCTTGTCGCTTCCGTTCGATCGGCTGCTCGCCCACACCAAGGCCCAACCCGTTCCCGTGCTCGCGGCGCCCGATCACCCGGACACCCCCGTGCTCGCGGCGAGCGCGTTCGATCCCGTCGTCGGCGACGCGGACGCGCTGGCGAAGCGACTCAATGCCCTCGTGCGCGACGGGTTCAAAGTGTTCATCGCGGCCGAGGGCAGCGGGAGCGCCGACCGCATCGAGCAGATCCTGGCCGATGAGGGCGTCGCCGTCGATCGGATCACCGACATCCCCGACGGCGGCGCGGTTCTGCGCTCACCCGGCATTCACGTGGTCGTCGCCCCGCTCGACCGTGGTGCCGTGCTCCCGACGCAGCAGCTCGCCCTCGTCGCCGAAGCCGACCTGACGGGGCGGCGGCGCGTCCACCGCCGGGCGCGCGGCGCGCGCAAGGGTCTCGACCACTACGAGGGTTTGACGGTCGGCGACTACGTCGTGCACCGCGTGCACGGCGTCGGCCGTTACCACGGTATGGAGACGAAGGAGATGTTCGGCGTCACCCGCGACCGGCTCGTCGTCGAATTCAAGGGCGGCGATCGCGTCTACGTCGATTCCGAGGACATCGGTCTCATCCGCAAGTACACGGGTGGAGAGGAACCGAAGCTCTCGAAGATGGGCGGGGCCGACTGGGACAAGACCCGCGCCCGCGTGCGCAAGGCGGTGCGGGACATCGCAGGCGAGCTGGTCGTGTTGTACCGGCGCCGGCTCGCGACCGTGGGCCACGTGTTCGGTCCGGACACGCCGTTCCAGCACCAGATCGAGGAGTCCTTTCCCTACGAGGAGACGCCCGACCAGGCGCAGGCCATCGTCGAGACCAAGGCCGACATGGAACGGCCGGTGCCGATGGACCGGCTCATCTGCGGCGACGTCGGCTACGGCAAGACCGAGGTCGCGTTGCGCGCCGCAGCGAAGGCCGTGTTCGACGGCAAGCAGGTCGCGATCCTCGTGCCGACCACGCTGCTCGCCAGCCAGCACGGCCAGACGTTCCGCGAGCGGTTCGCGAACTACCCGGTGCGCGTCGAGGTGCTCTCGCGGTTTCTCACCGCCAAGGAACAGAGCGACGTCGTCAAGGGGCTGCGCGACGGCACGGTCGATATTGTCATCGGTACGCACCGCTTGCTCGGAGCCGACATCGCGTTCAAGGACGTCGGCCTGCTGGTCGTCGACGAGGAGCAGCGCTTCGGGGTGCAGCACAAGGAACGGATCAAGGAATGGCGAACGGACGTCGACGTGCTGACGCTCACCGCCACGCCGATCCCGCGGACACTCGAGCTGTCGCTGACCGGCATCCGCGATCTCTCGCTCGTGAACACGCCGCCGGAGGATCGCCAGCCGATCCTCACCTACGTCGGCGAGCTCGACGAGCGGGCCGTGTCGGAGGCGATCCGGAGGGAGCTGCTGCGCGAGGGCCAGGTGCTCTACGTGCACAACCGCGTGCACGACATCGCGCACGTCGCCGACGACGTGAAGCGTCTGGTCCCCGAAGCCCGGGTGGCGATCGCACACGGCCAACTCGACGAGAGCCGGCTCGAGCGCGTCGTACAGGAGTTCTGGGACCGTGAGTACGACGTG
>DATCCI010000055.1:0-7572 GCA_036511415.1 Acidimicrobiia bacterium | reverse complement strand
GCACAACAGCCTCAACACGTCCCAACTCGGCCGCTACATCTTCTCGGTCCGGTCCGGACAGCCGAGGACGTCGACGACGCTGACGACGTCGTTGACCGGAGCCAACCACACGGGTACTGCGATCAGCGTCCCGTCCGGCATCGAGGCGACCGATTCGGCAACCCTGTCGGGAACCAACGCGTCGGGCGCGAGTGGCACCGTGACCTACACCGTGTACTCCGACAGCGGGTGCACGAACGCAGTCGCGGACGGCGGCACCAAGAGCGTGGGCGAAGGCGGCTCCGTTCCGGACTCCGACCCGGTGAAACTCACGGCCACGGGGCCGTATTACTGGCAGGCCAGCTACATTGGCGACGACGCCAACTTGCCGTCGACGAGCACCTGCGGCGACGAGGTCGAGACCGTGATCCCGCCGCTCTCCACATCGATTGCCGGAACTCCCAATCCAGCCAGCGCCGGCAACGACGTCAAGTACACGGTCACCGTGCACAACAGCGGCGGGTCGGCCGTCTCGAACGTGAAGATCACCGACACGCTGCCCGCGACGACGACGTTCGTATCGGCGTCGGCGCCGTCCGGATGCGTCGGCACCGGACCCGTCACGTGCACGCTCGGCACCATCGCTTCGGGCGGCTCCGCGTCGGCGAAGATCGTCGTGAAGACCTCGAGCGGGTCGGCCGGCACCACGGTCACCGACTCGGCGACGACCTCGCCCGGCGGCGGCAGTACAAGCGCGCAGACGCAAATCGTCACTCCGACCGCCGGCAGTACATCGGGCTTCGTGCCGCCGGGCGGATCAATCAATACCGGTGGCAACAACCCCGCCAACCTGGCCCTGCCCAACACCGGACCGGGGGCGACGGTCACGCTGACGCAGCAGCCGACGGGAAACAACTTCTGCAACGGTCCGTGCAACGGGACCGCAACCTTCATCTCCGACTTCCCCGGATACAGCGACCCGGTGCGTCCGATCGACCTCAAGCTGACATTCGCGGACGGCAGCAGTCTCGCCACGGCCCGCAACGACTACGCGACGTCGACGATCTACAAGGTGCGCGACAACCAGACGGTCGGCGTCCCTGTCCCCGACTGCAGCGACAACCCCAGCTGGACACCTGCTCAGAAGCAGGCGGCGGCGGTCCGGCGCCTCCTGCGCGTCGGCACGCAGAGCGGGATCGCCAACCCGTCGCCTTGCGTCGACAGCCGCACCATCACGAAGGTCTCGAGCACGCAATACAAGGTGACCTTCGAGATCCTCTTCCTCTCCGACGACGGCGGCTTCGCCCGGCGGTAGCACCGCGCGCCGAGAACGGGCGCGAAGCAACATCGGCGACCCGAACCTGAAGCCGGGCGCCCGCGCACCTTCACGATCAAGAACATGGCTGCCGGCTCGTACGCCCTCGTTTGCAACATTGCCCAGCACTTCGGCAAGGGCATGCGCGGCGCCTTCACAGCCACATGAACTCGGGTGACCACACTTAGGTACGGGCGACCAGCATGTATCGCTCGTCGACGGGCGGCGCGCCCCAGAGTGTCGCGTCCGTGAGGGGTCGCGCCTCGATGTCGGGGACGATCCGACTCACGATGCGGGTCAGTTCGTCGGCGGTGATGCCCGCGCCGGTCGACCAACGACCCTCGATCAGAACGAGTCGTCCCCCATCACGGAGCAAGGCCGCCCATCGACTCACCGCTTCGTCCGGTGCGGGAAGCGCCCAGGTGACGTGGCGTACGAGTACGACGTCGAACGACGAAGGATCGAGAGCGGGATACGAAGCATCGTCGTGTCGAAACGCGACGCTGGTGCCCGCGTCGATTGCTTTCTGGTTCGCGGCTACGACCATTCGCGGCGACGAATCGATACCGACGACGCGGTAGCCCTCCAGCGCGAGCAGCACCGACAACGAACCGGTGCCGCATCCGAGATCGGCGACATCGGCCGGCGGCTGAGGAAGGACGGAGCGCAGCAGTCGACGCCATGCCTCTCGTATCACCGGATCGTGCAGGCCATGGTCGGCTTCGTCGTCGAAGGTCGCGGCTTCGCCATCCCAGAACTTCGACGCATCGCCCGAGCACACGCGCCCAGATTGCCTGCTCCCGCGAGCAATAGCGAGCGCCGATCGGCGATAGGGCGCGCCTTTCAACTGCCTCACACGGTCTTCTGCCAGACGGAGACGTGGCTCCGGCTCGCGCTCGTGAAGGGTTCCCGGTTCCAGCCGCTCCAACGATGTCGGAGTGCCATGCCCGCGAGGCGGGCCATCAGATCCAGCTCGGATGGCCACAGGTAGCGGTGCGGAGACGAGAACGTTCGGAGCCCGCCGTCTGCAACCCAGTAGTGGTGTGAGACCGCGATCTGTGCCGCGACGTCGTACTCCTCGAAACCGACCTGCGCGGTGAATGCCCGGCGCCGGTCTCACGGTTGGCCCCTCCACCCCCGTACCCGTGCTCGGGCAGTCACGAAGCAGCGAACGACAGGGCACTCTGCGTGCCTTACTGCACGCCGTGCGCCGGGACACGTCGCCAAGTTGGGGACGGTACCGAGACGACCTGGCGACGGATGGAGTAGAGAATCAGGGAGTGGTGACACCGCGCAAGGCGGCTGGTTCGCGTTTCGGGTATGCAAAGGGCGTGGATCGTCGCGCCATCGCCTCTCGCGAGTCGGTTCGACCCGTGGCGCTGTTGCGTGAGGTAGTGCGAGAGCAGACGGCCGAGCGGGTCGGCTTGTCGGCGTCGGGCGCAGCGTTCTGGCTGGTCATCGCGGTGTTGCCGACCGCGATCGCGGCCGTGAGCCTCTACGGGTTGGTTGTCAGTCCGCAGACCGTCGCCGCGAATCTGGCCGGGCTGGCGCGCAACGGCCCGCAGTCCCTGGGCGCGACACTCGCCCAGCAACTCCAGAAGGTGGCAGCGACCGATCATGGCGGACTGACCGCAGGACTGGTCATCTCCATGGTCCTCGCGTTGTGGAGCGCATCGGCGGGCATCTACAACCTCGAACGGGCGATCCGAGCCGCGTACGGCTACAAGCCCGAGGAGTACGTGCGAGCGCGCGGCCGGGCGCTCGTGGGCGCAGTGGTCGTGGTCCTCAGCCTCGGGATCGTGGCGTTGATCTCGACCGCCGCCGCAATCGTGACCGACTACCTCCCGGTCATCGTCGTGGTCGTCATCGCGATCCCGCTGTTCGTCGGCGTCGTCGCCGCCATCATCGCCATCCTGTATCGCTACTCCGTCGGTCATCGGCTCGTGCTGCGCCGACAGTTACCCGGCGCGGTGACGGCGAGCGTCGGTTTGGGCGTCGTCGTCGGCGCCTTCGCCGTATACCTGCGCTTCTCGACTCGTTACACCGCTGTCTACGGAGCCCTCGCCGGGACGGTGATCGGCATGATCGGCACCTACCTGGCCGTCTACGTCGTATTGCTCGGAGCCGTACTCAACGCCCAACTCACCAACCTTCGTGCGGCGCACACGCCAGCCGACGATCCGGCGCAGTCGCGAGAGCGCGGGACCGACTCGACGACGGGGAGGAGGCGCGGCCGACGAGGATGATCGACGAATCACATCCGACCTTCATCAACGTGCGTTCCGACTTCTCGTCGTACGGGTGGCCGAGGTGGTGAGGCAAACGTGTACACGTAGATGCCGGGGACCGCGTTCTCTTCTGCACGGGCCGTCGCGTCACCCGCTTGCTTGCAACCTCCGTGCAGGACGTTCTCGACGGCACAGTCCCGGGGTCGGACCCCGATCGCCCTAGGGCATGACGGCGACGGAGGTGATCGGCCAGAACGGCGGATTAGAACCCAGGCTTCCATGGAACGGAACGTCGCCGAACGTGAAGATGCCGCCGTCGGACCCGACCAGCAGGTAGCCATTGCCCGTAGGGCTCGCCACCATGCCGACGACTGGCCGATGAAGTCGAACGCTTCCCATAGAACCGTGGAACGGTGCGCCGAACGCAAAGATGCCGCCGTCAGAGGCGACGAGCCAGTAACCCCTACCGTTCGGAGTTGGCGCCATCGACATGACCGGAGCGAACCCGGGCACGTCGCCACCACGACGACGGTATCGCGGTAATGAACCGACGCGGGCCAAGTCTGCCGATGGGCGCGTCAGGTCGTGGGGGTCGTGATCTTGCACACCTGCGTCATGTATTGAGTGATGTGAGCAGACGCGGCTTTCACTTGCGGGGTGCCGAGGCCCGCAACTGCTGCGGGTGTCAACTTCGTGAAGTCGTAGTTCGCGGCGGCGAACGCGTTCAGAAGCGGCTTGTACGCGGTCACGAACGTGTCGAAGTCACCCTTGATCGCGTCCGGGGCAGCGGAGCGGGCCTGGTCCAACGCCGAGCCGAGGTTCTCGTACAGCTTCTTGAGCTGTGCGGGCGTCGTAGTGGCAAAGTTCGCGCCGGTGAAGGCCGCTTGGTCGTGGCGAGCGAGATCGCAGAAACTGCTTCCGCTCGATCCGTGCAACGTAGCGACAGTCGTCGGCGGGGCCGTTGATGTGTTCGTCCCCTGCCCTGGCGATGCCGTCGACGCGGTAGTTGCCGAGCCGCTGCCGGCGTTCTTCGATGACGACCCGCAACCCGCAGCGCCGACCGCTATCAGCGACAACACGGCAACCGCAGGCAATGCCCGAAAGTAGCCTGACTTCTTCATGCGAACTCCCCGCATCGACGTCTCACGAGCACTGAAGGGTGATGACCTGGCTCTGCCCCGGGCGACCGGGAGCCGTAAGTGCTTATCGGCAGCGGAACAGGGATCCAAAGCCGCTTTTCCAACCGTAGGACGCGACGATGCCTCCCGCGGGGTGGGAGGCATCGCAGGCAGTGACCTGCGGGGCGGTCGGATGGGGG
Organism: Acidimicrobiia bacterium; assembly: GCA_036511415.1. GTDB lineage: Bacteria > Actinomycetota > Acidimicrobiia > IMCC26256 > PALSA-610 > PALSA-610. The sequence goes on along the minus strand of DATCCI010000055.1, from coordinate 2,732 downwards.
TGCCGAGCCGCCCAACGATTGGATACCCGCGGCGAGCCGGAAGCTGGACCCCTCTAGTGAACACCGCCGTAGTTGCGACCCTCGAACCAATCGACGCAGACGGTCGGGTCGCCCTCATATCCGGGCGTGTTCTCCGACAACCCTGGGGCACAGGCGCTCTACGCGCGTCACGGGGCGCGTCAGATCATGTAGTCGCGGGGAGATGCACGCTTGAGCCGAGAACCCGAAAGTACTTGTAGTCGGTGTAGTCGCGGCCGTTGCAGTATGCCTCGACGCCATACTCGTGTCCGGTAGCGGCGTTCGTAGGAACAACGAGATGAGCCGTCCAGCTGCCATCGCGGGCCACCTTCGCGTCAACGCCCGCGAAAGCCGGGTCTCCTCTCGGACCGTAAGAGGTGACGCTGATGCTCGATGCATCGCAGTGCGATCCGCGAATGGTGATCGTGGTGCCTTGTGGACCGGTCACAGGGCTTATCTCGTAGGTTCCCAGCGTTGGCAACGTGGGGGACGATGCTGAACTCGCTACGGCGAAGGCGTCTGCTGAGTGCGGCGTTTCAGCAGTTGCCGACACCCGTGTCACCTGAGTGCCGGCGCACCCACTAGAGATTGCGAGTGCCGTGCACGCGATAGTGACCCGCCGCATCGATGTCGTCACGCGCACAGAATGCCCAGTGAGTATGGGTGGGCGCTAGTTCGTTTGGGTCCACCTGTGTTGTGGCGTGGGTGGTTACGTTCGTGTCGGGTTCGCGTGATGCGGGTCTGGAATTGGGCACGCCCCGTTCCGGAGGGTGATCGATCTTCCTGCAGCAACAGGTTGATCGTCACGGTCTCCTTCCCGGGACGTGCGTGCCACCCCTTGACCGTTTGAGAGAGAAGGGATGGCGATGACCATCGTAGAGAGCACGCGCCCGGTGACGGGTGGAGTGGACACGCATGCCGATGTGCATGTCGCCGCGGCGATCGATGGCAACGGCGGCGTGTTGGGTGTGCGGTCGTTCGCGACGACACCGGCCGGGTTCGCCGAGCTGCACGGTTGGCTCACCGGGTTCGGTGTCGTGGCCCGGGTGGGTGTGGAAGGGACCGGCGCGTATGGGGCGGGCCTGGCCCGGTTCTTGCGGGCGCGGGACCTGGAGGTGATCGAGGTTGATCGTCCGAATCGTCAGCTTCGCCGCCGAGCGGGGAAGTCGGACACGATCGACGCGATCGAAGCGGCCCGCGCCGCGCTGTCGGGTCGAGCATCGGGGATTGCGAAAACCGCCGATGGTGATGTCGAAGCGATCCGTGCCCTGATGGTCGCCCGTCGTTCGGCGCGTGACGTGCGGATCAAGTATCTGAACCAGATCCGCCATCTTGGGTTCACCGCCCCTGACGAGCTGCGTGAACGCCTGCGGGACGTGCCCGCCGATCAACTCGCGCGCACGGCCGCGTCGTTACGACCCGGCGCCGGGACAGTGATGCACGCGACGAAGCTCGCGATCCGGACCCTGGGTCGTCGCGTGCTGGATCTCGAAGCCGACGCGCACCACCTGGACCAACTGATCGACGACCTCGTGTGTCGAACCGCGCCAACTCTCCTCGAGATCCATGGCGTCGGAACGCACACCGCCGCGATCTTGTTGGTCGCTGCCGGCGACAACCCGCACCGACTGCACAGCGAAGCCGCGTTCGCGCACCTCTGTGGCGTCGCGCCCCTTCCCGCGTCGTCAGGCAAAGTCATCCGGCACCGGCTCGACCCCGGCGGGAACCGCCAAGCGAACCATGCGCTGTGGCGGATCGTGTTCACCCGCATGAGCAGCGACGAACGCACCCGAAAATACGTCGCGCGTCGAACCAGCGAAGGACTCACGACCCGGGAGGTCATGCGCGTCTTGAAACGCTACGTCGCTCGCGAGATCTACCCGCACCTCGCGCACACGTAGAGATCTGGAGTGACGGGCCTGACCCACGATTGCCCCGACACCCATCCGGTTGTCCTTCGAGCGAACCGCCGGCCCGTCACTCCAACCACCTTCGGCACGCATGGCTTCATAAGAGCTCGCCCTCACCCGAGTGGCCCATCACTGGACTGCCAGCAACGCCGACAACACCCTTGACAACACATAGGAGCTTCGCTCTGGGACGCTTATGCCAGAGAGCGGCCCGCACAGAACGCGCGCGGGGGTGTCCCATATCGCGCGCCCCATAACCCCGGCCTCCCCCTATCTCCTATCGCCGGCAGCGAGGCGGTCGCGATCGCCGTCGACGACTACGCCAGCGCGCCGTTACAGTTCGTTGGATGGAGCATTGGGACGCCATCGCTTCGGAAATCGTCGGGCTTGCGGATCAGCTCGAGGGTCTGACCCCGGAGCAGTGGGCGACACAGAGTCTTTGCAGCGAGTGGACCGTCCACGACGTCGTTGCTCACTTGGTGGTCCCTCGCAAGACGTCGATGCCCCGGTTCATCCTTCCGTTCGCGGCCGCGTTCGTGAAGGCGCGAGGAAACTTCGATCGCGCGAACGTGTCCCTGACCGCGAGGGAAGCCAAGCGACCAACAGCAGAGTTGGTCGTTGAGCTTCGTCGGAGTGCAGGCAGCCATTTCAAGCCACCCGGATTCGGGTCGGAAACACCGCTCACCGACGTGTTGATTCACGGTCAGGACATCCGCATCCCGTTGGGCTTGGCCACCGACGGACCGATCGATTCCTGGCGAGTCGTGCTTGAGTTGCTTGTCACGTCCAGAGCTCGGCGCGTGT
>DATCCI010000054.1:0-13638 GCA_036511415.1 Acidimicrobiia bacterium | reverse complement strand
GGTTCGCTGCTCGGTCCCGAGCGTGCGGAGCGGTTCGAGACGACGGCGGCAACCGCACGGGCGCTGCTGGAAGGCCACTCGGTCTTGAATGTGAATTCGACGGCGACCGGCGGCGGCGTCGCCGAGCTCCTGCAGACCTTGCTCGCCTACGCGCGCGGCGCGGGTGTGGACGCCCGGTGGGTCGTGATCGAAGGGAATCCGCGCTTCTTCGAGATCACGAAGCGCGTCCACAACCATCTGTACGGCACGCCCGGCGACGGAGGTCCGCTGGGATCGGCCGAACGACGCGACTACGAAGAGACACTCCATCGCAACGTGTCGGGCCTGCTGGAGGTCGTGGGTACCGAGGACATCGTCGTTTTGCACGACCCGCAAACGGCGGGCCTCGCTGCCGCGATGCGGCGAGCCGGAGCGCGCGTGGTGTGGCGCTGCCATATCGGTATCGACACGCCGAACGAACATTCTGAACGCGGGTGGGAGTTCCTGCGGCCCTATGTCGAAGAGGTCGGCGGATACGTCTTCTCGTGCGAATGGTTCGCGCCCGCGTGGGTACCTCGGCACAATCTCGCCGTGATCGCTCCGTCGATCGATCCGTTCTCGGCCAAGAACGAGCCGATCGCGCCCGAATTGGTCGCGCCCTTGTTGCAATACGTGGGGCTGCTCGGTGGTGGCACCGACGAGCCGGTCGGCATGTTCACACGGCGCGACGGATCGCAGGGCCGAGTCACGCGACGCGTCGATCTCCTCGGCACGGGTCCGCCGCCACCTCCGGACGTACCCATCGTGTTACAGGCATCTCGCTGGGACGCGCTGAAGGACATGCCCGGTGTGCTCACGGGTTTCGCCGACAGTGTCGTCGACCGCACCGACGCGCACCTCGTCCTGGCCGGCCCCCAGACGAGCGGCGTCGCGGACGATCCGGAGGCCAATGCCGTGCTCCTGGCCTGTGTGTCGCTCTGGCGCGCCCTCCCCAGATCTACTCAGCGTCGCATTCACCTGGCTTGCGTGCCGATGGACGACCCCGATGAGGCCGCGGCGATCGTCAACGCCCTCCAACGCCACGCGACGATCGTCGTGCAAAAGAGCATCGCCGAAGGGTTCGGCCTCACGGTCGCCGAGGCGATGTGGAAGTCGCGGCCGGTCATCGGCAGCGCGGTCGGCGGCATCGTCGACCAGATCGTGTCGGGCGAGACCGGCCTCCTGCTCGACGACGCACGCAATCTCGAGCACTGCGCGGACTCGATTTGCTCGCTCCTCGACCAGCCGGCCGAGGGAAGCCGGATGGGCTCGAACGGCCGGCAACGAGCCGCGCAGAAATTCCTCGGCGATCGTCATCTCGCGCAGTGGGCACAGCTGTTCGCGCGGCTCCACCCGCGCTGATTGCGTCGCGAGGGTTGTCACACGGGCGCGGTTCGTCTCCCGCCCGAGTGCGAGGCGGGAACGAACGCAACCTCCGGCACGACGTCGACGCCGAGTCGGGCGAGGATCGCGGCCGCCTCGTCGTCGACCTCGGGACGCGCGGCTGCACCGGCACAAGCATCGAGTCGGCTCAACGCCACGAGGGTCAGTCCGATCTCGTAGCTCTGAGCCTGCTCGCGACCGAGCGCGAGGCTTTCGTCGAGCGCGGCGCGCGCTTCGACGAAGTCTCCGACCTGCGTTCGTGCGTAGCCCAAACACCGATAGAGCGGCGGACCGAGCAAGCCGATCTCGCCGCCGGCCCGTGCCGCCGCGATCGTCCCCTCGAGCAGCTGCAGCGCGTCCGTCGGATCGCCGGCCAGCACCATGGCCTCGGCCATGAACGTCTCGACCTGGCGCACCTCGAACCCGCCCTCGATCGCGACGAAGCCGGCGCGTGCCTCCTCGAGCAGCGCCCGCGCCTCCTCGGTCCGGTTCGTGCGCGCCGCGACCCGACCGAGAAACGCGGTCGTGAGTGCCAGCCCGCCCCGGTACCCCGCCGCCTGATACACACGGCGCGCGTCCTCGAGAAGGACTTCGGCATCGTCGTAGTGGCCGCGCTCGAGAAGGATCTCGGCGCAGTTCGCGCTCGCGAGCGCGGCCTCGACGACATCGCCGGTCCGGAGCCAGGCGTTTCGGGCACGCTCGAGCAGTGCGATCGCGTCGTCCCAGCGCCCGCCGTAGTACGCGAGTTGCCCGAGGTTGTTGGCAACCGCAGCCTGGCCGCCGAGGTTGCCGAGCTGCTCGTAGAGCTCGAGCGACTCGACCGAGTTGGTTGCGAGGTCGAGCCGACCGAGACCGATGTACGCCCAATCGAGAAGGAACTCCGCATGGGCGAGCGCGTCGAGATCGCGCGCGGCACGAGCGAGCTCGATCGCCGTCTCGCACCACTTGATCGCCTCGCGATGGTGTCCTTGCGCCTGACGCACCGCTCCGTACCACGCGGCGAGCTGCGCGCGTGGTCCCGCGGTGGCGTCGGCGTCGGAGAGCTCATCGAGGCGACGCAGACCACGCCGCAGCCACCGGATCGCCTGCGAGTAGCGCCCGAGGCGTTCCGCGATCCACGCCTCCTTCAAACACAGCTGCGAGTCGTACACGGGGTCGTCGGCGCGCATCCGCCGCGCGGTGCGGTATGCATCACGCGCCCCGTCGTAGATACCGATCTGGTCGCGCACATCGCCCAGCTCCTCCGCAACGCCGGCCACCTCGATCAAATCGATGTCGGTGACACGGCGCGCCGAGGCCATCGCTCGTTCGAGTAGCTCGGCCGCTTCGACGTTGGCGTAGTCGGCGCGAGCCCGGTTGGCCGCGATGCGGGCGTACCGCCATGCGTCGGCGTGGCGATCGCCGTGGAAGAAGTGGAGGGACAGGAGCGCGGCATGGTCCTCGGGCCGCTGGACCGACGCTTCGAGCACCTCGGCCACCCGCTGGTGCAGCTCGCGACGGCGACCGTAGGCGAGCCCCTCGTACGCGACGTCGCGGAGCAGGGCGTACCGGAAGCGGAGGCGGCCGGGCCCATCGGCGACGAGCAACCCGTCGAGACGCGGTCCGGACGAGCCGCCGTCCTCGCCGACGACCGCGGCGAGCAAGGGCTCGTCGAAGGCGTGGCCCAGCACCGCCGCATAGCGAAGGTGACGGCGCGTCTCGGCCGGGAGCCGATCGATCTGGGCCGACACGAGCGAGTCGATGGAGTCCGGGAGCCCGCTCACCCCGCCCGCGGCCGCGGCTTCCCGGGCGAGCTCTGTGAGGAATCGGGGGTTGCCGCCGGCCCGCTTGATCAGCAGGTCGACCTCGTGGGGGCGAAGGGGCTGCGCCTCGGTCGCGCGGCGCACGAGCTCTGTCGCGTCGGCGTCGGCCAGCGGCTCGAGCGTGAGGACCCGCGATTCGGCACCCGAGGCGTGAAATCCGGCTTCGTCGTCGTTGCGCGTGAGACACACGAGCCAGGGGCCACCCGCGATTCCTCCTTGGACGTGGCGCAAGATGTCGGTCGATGCCTCGTCCATCCAGTGCGCGTCCTCGACCACGATGAGGGTCGGCGCGCGCAGCATTGCGGCGACGAATGCGGCGCTCGTCTCCTCCACCCTGCGCTTGCGGAACTTGCGCTCGAGGGCAGCGGTCTCGGGTGTCTCGGGCACGGCGAGCTGCAAGGGCGTCGCGAGCAGCGGAAGCCACTCCGACAATTCGGGCGCATCGCTGCTCACCCGTTCTCGCAGCAGCAGTTCGACGGCCGGAGTCGGCGTGTCGTCGGGGATCCTCATGATCTGGTGCAGGATCTCGCGGAAAGCCCAGTACGCGTTCGCAGACTCATAGGGCACGCACGCGACGCGCACGCAATCCAGATCGGGTGCGTCGCGTCGCAGCTCCTCTACCAGGCGCGACTTGCCGATGCCCGGTTCGCCGCGCAGCTCGAAGATGGACCCCGACCCGGACCGGGCCGCCGCGACCGCGGCGCGCAATTGCTCGAGCTCCTCGTCGCGCCCGATGAGAGCGAGCGATACATCTTCACCGCCGGGAACGGGTCGAAGTCCACCGAGGGCATACGCCTGGACCGGCCGAGCTTTGCCCTTGACCATGAACGGTGGGAGCGGCTCGGTCGCGAAGGGGCTGCGCGCCGGTTCGAGCACGCCGGCGGTCGCGAGGATCTGTCCGGGCGCGGCGGCGGCCATCAAGCGCGCCGCGAGGTTCACGGTGTCTCCCATCACCGTGTAGGTGCGGCGATAGCGCGGCCCGATCTCGCCGGCGAACACATGGCCCCGGTTCACGCCGATGCGCACGGGCAGCCTGCGATCGTGCTCGACGATGCGGCGCAGGGCCCGGAGCATGCGCTCTTCGTCCTGGCCGGCGGCCCGCGGTACACCGGCGGCAAGGATGATCTTCCCGCCGTCGCGATCGATGTCGGTGCCGAGAAACGTGACGTCGTGCTCCTCGGCCGCGGTCGCGGCGTCGATGAACAGCTCGTCCAGCGCGTCGGCCAGCGCGGCCGGGCCCGCGTGTTCGGCGAGCTCGTCCACCCCGTCGAAGTGCACGAACGCGACCGTCGCGACGCGGTGCTCCGGATCGTCGCCGCCGGCGAGCAGATGGTCCCGCAGGCGCACGGGGAGACCGACCGAGAGTCGCGCGCTCGTCGGGTCGATCGGGCGCGGCTCTTCGTTCCTCGAGCCGCCCGGCGCGTGCCGCAGGAGGACACCGGACCCCTTCGCGGCGCCCAGCGACGCGGGTCGGATCAGCGCGGCCGTCGCCGGGCTGACGACGATCTCACCCGCATCCGCGATCGCTTCCATCGTCACGGTCTCGGTGGCGGCCGGACCGGTGATCACGAGCTCGCGATGCGATCCCCCGACGAGAAATGTGAGAAAGCGGCCGCTGTGCACCCCGACCGACATGCGCAACCGCACCGCGCGGCCCTGCGTCTCGATGCGGCCGACCGCGCGGAGCCGGCTTCGCATTCCCGTTGCGGCTTGGCATCCGCGGGCCGCGTGGTCTTCGCCGGTAAAGAGGATGAGGAGCGCGTCGCCCCCGAATTTGAGGAGGATGCCACCTTCGGCGTACGCCACGGCCAGGAGCTCCGTGAAGCAGGAGCCGATCACCTCGGTGAGCTCCTCGGCTCCGACCCGACCGTGCCGAGCCAGTCGCTCGGACAGGCGGGTGAAGCCCGAGATGTCGACGAACACCGCGGTCGCGTCGAGCTCGCGCCAGCGGCGATCGGGCTCGTCGGCAAGCCACTCGTGGACGAGCCGAGGGAGGAACGGGGCCAGGACCTCGAACTCACTCTCCGCCGGCGCCGACATCACCTACCTCACGGTCCTTCGCATTGCCCGAGATGCAAGACCTCTTCCGAACCTGGTGCAGCACGGAACCAAGATGATCGCGCGACGTGACCCCACCGGCACGTTCACTTCGGCGGCACCGGGCCGACACTGGCTGGTCCGCCCGGCCGGGATCAGCTCTCCAGACGCCTGAGGCGGCCGTCGGCCCTGCAGAGCGCACGCTCGACATCTTCGGGCGCCACGGTCGTTCGCGTGTCCGACAAGGCGTTGGCCCATCTCGCCGCGGCCTCGCAATACGCTCGATAGCGCGCGGCGCGGGCCTTGGAACCGGCCGCCTGTTTCATCGACCAGCCCAGTGCCTCCTTCAAACTCCGGCGCACTCGCCGGTCGAGAATCAACGGTCGAGTGCCGGGGTCGCCCCGCAAGCTCGCGGTCCACAACCATCTCGTCAAGAACGGCGGACCCAGGCCGGGCAATGTCCACGCCCGGTACGCGCGCTCGACGTCGCCGGCGGACGCAAGGCGAGCGGTCTCGGCAAGAACGGTCGCGCGTTGCGAGTCGTCGATCGCTTCGACGATGCGGGGCAGCATGCGCGTGTGCTTCTTACCGCGACCCCAGACCATCGCCGCGACGAACAAGTTCAGGTCGGCGTCGGTACCTTGGGTTGCGCGAGCGATGCGCCGCAGGTCGCTCCGTCCGATCGACTCTGCCGGCAGGCTGGCGAGAACCGCGTCGACCTGATCGGCGTCGAGACCACTCTTCTCGAGCGCACGGCGCCACGTCTTGCGGACGAAGGGAATCGGTTCTTGCCCGCTTGCTGCGCCCACGAGCGCGTCGCGATAGGGGCGCAGGAGCGCCACGACGCGCTCGTCTTCCGAACCGCTGCTGTGTTCCGGTTCTTCGCTTCCCTGCGCTCCGGTCACTCCTTCGGAATCGGGCCGAAGGCTCCCGGGCGATTCGGACCCGATCATCTGGAAGTGTCCGAAGTCGAAGTCGAGACCATCGTTATCGTCGAGCTCTGGGCGTGGATCGAGGCGTGCGCCGAGATGTTCGAGCGGGGCGCGCACTTCCTCGCCCAACTGCATCGACTCGATCAGCTCGGGCGACTCGATCAGCTCGGGCTCGATCAGCTCGGGCTCGATCGGTTCGGGCAAGGTCGCGGCATCGCCCGGACTCAAGTGGATGATCCGGCGGTCGCCGACCGGACGGTCGAGGATCGTGTCCACCCAAGTGAACGCGACCGCGAACGATACGTATTGATCGCGGACGTCGTCATCAGGCGTACCAACGATGACCGTGATCCCGACCGCATCGCTCGTCTGTTGAACCTCTATCGTCTCGACGGTTTCCTCGGGTCGGTGCCGGGCCTGGACCGACAGGGTACGGCCGTCGGGGTGAACCCGGACTTGGGTGATCGCGGCGCGACGAAGACGTCCGCTACGAATCGCGGGTGCGTCTCCGGCCGGCTCGGCGGCAACCGGCTCCACGCGCGTGACCTCGTACTCGTCGACCCCGAGACGCTGCGCGAGCCGGTCGATCACCTCGCGCGGGAGCGCAGACTGAGTGATGTCCAAGAACACCTCGACGGTCTTCGCGTCGACGAACGCGGTGACGATCCGGGCGTCGCCGTCCATCGTCAGATTCCGCAACTCGGATACCGAGCGTTCACGCTCGGCCGCGTCGTCGATCAAGAACATGACCCGGAACATCACGGGCACGATACGGCGAAACTGCCCCAACCGTCCTGGCGGTCGAGGGGAACTGAGCGGCTCGAGTTCGGGGCGCGTTCACGGACGAGCGTCATGGCCCGGCGCCGGGCGCCCGGCGCTGATCGTCAGATGCGGGTGACGCGGGCATAATGCCGCTCGACCGCGGCGCGAGTGCGAGGTGATGATGACGTCCGACGACATGAAGGCGCTCGTTCGTCGTCACATCGAACACGGCTTCAACCGGGCTGATTGGACGGTCTGCGAGACGACGCTCGCCGACGACTACACCGCGCGTTATGGCGCCGAGGGACGAGCGAACGTCGGGCGCGATCACTATGTACGCGTCTGCAAGATGTTGCGTCGCTCGTTCCCCGATGTCGCGATCTCGATCGAGGATCTCGTCGTCGAGGGGGACCGGATCGTGAACCGTTACGTGGAACGCGGCACGCTCACCGGCGAGCCCTTCCTCGGCATCGCGCCCGCCGGCCAGCGCTACCAGAAGCCGGGAACCACTGTGTATCGCGTGGACGGCGATCGTCTCGCCGAGTCGTGGGGCGTGGAAGACACGCTCGGCTGGTTCCGCCAACTCGGCAAGTACACCGACTGACGGCAGTCGCGCCTCAGGGCCGCTTCGCCGGATGGACGCACTGCGTCCCCTGACACGAATTCGCGATGGCGTCGGCGAGCGCGGCCTTGTCGATGATCCGCTCGACCGTGTCGCGGGCATTGATGTCCCCGGCGTCGGGCGACGGCACCTTGCCCTGCGCGCTCGCCGCGAGCAGCCAATGCAGCGGCAGGAACTCTTGGATCGTCAACGTGGACCGTGTCGTCGGTGAGAGCCGACGTACGCCGCCGACCCTCGGGGCCCACAGGACCTCCTGGCGGTCGAGCCCCTCGGAGAACGTGATCCTGTGCTCGTACCGGACGAAGGTCGCGATGTTGCCGGGGATGCCGATCAGAAACACTCCGATCGCGGGCACGAGCAATAGCCGGCGGTGGCGAACGAGCGCTTCCGCGGCGACACCGAGCGGGACGATCAAGAAGGCCGCTTCGATGTGGAGATAGCGGCTGACACGCGCGTACGACGCGCCGAGAGCGGCATCTCGGCCCGTCGCCGAGATGACGAGAAAGGCGACCAGGCCCACCAGGCACGCGATCGGCACCGCGGTCGATGCCGGCACCCGGCCGGGCCGAAGTGGCCCGCGCCACGCCCGCACCGAACCGACGACGAGCGCGACGACGAGCATCACGCCGACGCCCGGTACCTGACCGAGACTTCTGAACTCGGCGACGAGGCCGGTGTACGAGAACCGCAGGATCCCGCCCACGGAAACGCGCACGGATGAAATGCCTTCGTGCCCGATGACCGCGTACCACAGCACGTACACCAGGCCGAGCGGCAACGTATGGAACAGGGCGACGCGTAGCCCACGCCGCAGGAACGCCGCGACGCCGACGATGACGACCATGGGCACGGCGATGCCGGAACACAGGAGTCCTGCGGCCCCGGCCGCGAGACCGAGCCAGTCGCGCCGATCGAGAGCGCCCTGGTGGTCGGCGAACAGGAGCTGCGCGAACCCGAAGACCAGAGAACCGACGAAACCGATTTGGAAGGCGTGCGCGATGTCTTGATATCCACTTCCGAACAAGACGAACATCAACGCGGCTGACACCGACAACCAGGGTCTGACACCACAGCGCTTCAGGATCACGAGCAACAGCGCGCCGACCATCAGGTGGAGCAGCACGTCCAACATGAGGTACGGCGCGTAGTGCCTCAATCCGAAGAGCTGCCACAGACCTCGATACGCGAGGATCGGAAGCGTCGACCAGTGTTCGTTGTGCGGGCGAAAGAGATCGCCCAGGTTGCCTCCGGTGCGGTCGGCGAGAAAGTCCCACTCGTCGTGGTAGAACCACATGTGTCGCGCGATATAGGGAATGGCAACGGCGGCGACGAGCTCGACGCTTCCGAACACCGCGAACGGTAGGGCCCACTCGCGTTTCGACGCACGAGGGAACTCCTGTCCGTCGGGCGTCCTATCCAGTGTCGACCGCGGTGCAGGTGTCACTCCCGTCTCCCGTCGCCAACGAGTTCCCTCAGCGAGTGCTGCTGCAAGGGTTCACACGCACCTGACCTGCGGTCTCACCGCTCGTCACGCCGCGACAGTACCCGCCACTTCGCGCGGCACCCGCGGACCGGACGCTCGGTAAGGGTTCGAGAACCGAATCGAGGGTCTCCGACGTACCCAGGCAACACACCGAGACCAGGAGTACACGTGCATCCCGATGCCTTGCCAGCACGAGCCGCCGAACGCCGAGGACGCTCGCTCTGCATCGACTCGATCTCGGGCAGCGGTGGCAGCCGTACTTGCAACCGGTGACCGGAGGCGGACGTCCTGCCCGTCATCGACGCCGGGCGGGACGTTCGTCGTACGGCTTGTTCCCGATGGACTCGTCCACGCTCAACGCCTTTCGCCGCCGCGACGCGAGCGCAGTACGCGCGCTCTACAGCGAGTACGGACATCTTGTGTATGCGGTCGCCCACCGCGCGCTCGGGCGGCACGATCTCGCCGAGGAGGCGGTGCAGCACACGTTCGTGAGCGCGGGGAAGGCCGCCGACCGGATCGATGTCGAACGCGACCCGGCGCCGTTCGCTTGCAACACATCGAAGGTATGACGCACCGCGAGATCTCCGAGAAGCTCGGCGTCGCATTGGGAACCGTGAAGTCGAGATCGCACCGTGCCCATCGAGCGCTCGCGGAGCTCTTGGGCCATTTCCGCGGGTCGGCACATGACTGACCGTCTCACGAACCGAGAGCGCGAAGCCCTCATCGCGCGCGACGTTCGCGGTCCCCTCCCGCCCGACATCGCCGCCGACATCGCGATCCTGTCTCGACTGCTCGCCGACCCGTCGACCTGGGCGGAACCGAGCGCCGGGCTCGAAGACGCGGTCGTGCGGGCGGTGACAGATCCGGCGCCCCTCGTCGTCGCGCCCGCGAGATCAGAGAGGTCGGTGAGGTCCGGGAGGGAGGCCGTCACGCCGCTGCTTCCGGAGGGAACGCGCCGGCACCGACGAACAGTGCCATCGGCAGTCGCGGCCGCCGCCGCGATCGTCGTGATCGCGCTCGTCGCCGGGATCGTGGTCGCGCGCCGGGAGGCGGACCCCGCCTTCAAGACCGATCTGACGGCAACGGCGCTCGCGCCCGGCGCCCGCGCGTCCGGCGAGATGTACCACAGCGAGGCCGGATTTCGCGTCTCGCTGCGCGCTCATGGGCTCCCCGACCTTCCGCAGGGCGAGTACTACGAGGCGTGGTTGCGGAACACGGCCGGCACGCTCGTGCCGATCGGAACGCGGGCAAGATGAGCGCGTGGCTACCAACATGCACGAACGCTGCGCGGCCTGCGGATTCGACGGTTCGGCTTATGACGACGCGTCGCTGATCGAGGCTTTGCGGCTCCTCGGACCCCGCTGGCGGGATCTTCTCGCCGAAGCCGGACCCGAGCTGCGCGTCCGACCCGAGCCCGACGTGTGGTCGGCCATCGAATACGCCGCGCACAGCCGAGATATCACGGCCCTGCACTGCTTCGGGGTCGAGCAGGCCCTGACCGGCCTTGAACCCGTCTACCCGGCCATCGCCGCCGACGACCTGATCGAGTCGGCAGCCGCGAACTACGTCGACGAAGATCCCGACGCCGTCGCGCACGCGCTCGACGCACAGACGGCCCACCTCGCCGACCTCGCCGCCGGTGCCCCGGCGGAGGGTTGGGAGCTCGGGATGACGATCGGTGACGACCGAAGCACGGTCCGCCGACTCCTCGAGCACGCGTTGCACGATTCGCTGCATCACGTCGGTGACGTCGAGCGCGGCCTGTCGCGTCTCCGTATGTGAGTGTGCACTCCAAGCAGCAATGATCGCCGTTCGCGAAGAGGCGCCGGATCGGGCAAGATGAGCGGGCAACGTCGGTCACGTGAGGGCGACTCTCGCAGTCCCGCCCGCGCCGAGTCGCACAAGGAGCTCGCATGACAGGTGACATCGAGGTTCCGCCGTCCGCAGCGGTCGACGCAACGCCCTCCGGCCCGCCGCCGGAAGCGCAGGCGGCGCGGATCATCATCACGTCGGTCGCCGTGTCGGTGCCGATCGTGATCGCCCTGTTCGTGGGACTCGTCGCGCTCGCAATCCACAACCAGCAGCCCGATTGGAATGCCTGGCTCGCCATGGCGGCCGGGATCGGGGTCATCGCGGGTGTGTTCGCCGGGCTGCTGGCCGGTTTCGTGCGTACGAGCCATCTCTTCGACGACTGACGCGGCGCGTTTACTGCCTCAGCTCGCAGTTCACGAAGCTTGGACCGAGTGGGCGCCGCCCCACTCGGTCAGGTCAACAGCCGGGGTCTCGGGTCGCGTAGAACCGGCCGCCGAGCGGCCAGGTGATGTGGATATGCGATTGGACCGGTTCCGGGTGGAGCGTGGCCCCGAGCGGGAGGTCGATGAAGTGGTACGTCTTCGAGCCGAGCTTGCCGCCACCGACCGCGGTGAACTGCCCCGATGCCACGGTGCCGAACCCGTTCGACGTGACGCTCCATTGCACGACCGTTCCGTTGACGAACCGGTTGTAGCCGAGGTGCAGGGTCGTGCAATTCTTGAACGTCGCCGCGAAGATGTTTCCGGGCAGGGCCGGGACGGCGTAGGTGATCGTCACCGCGCCGTTGCCGGACCGGATCCCGGACTGGTTCGTCTGACCCGTCGCCGCCGCGGCCACGAATCCCGAACCGCCCCCACCTCCGGCGCCGATCTGGGTCGGGGTGGTGCCGATCAGGACTTCCTGAGCCGAGCCGCCCCCGCCGCCGTAGAAACCGCCGCCGCCGCCCCCGCCGAAGAAGGTGAGCGGGCTGAGCGGGGTCGTGCAGCTCGCGCTGCCGCCGTTTCCGCCCGCGCCCGAGCTGCCGTCGCCACCGTCGGTCGACGCCAACGGAGGGGCTGCACAACTGCTGGTGCCGCCGGTTCCACCGACTGTGGATCCTCCACCCGTGCACTGCCCGGGGTCGCAGCCGGTGCCGGCGCCGCCGCTGGGCCCGCCGCCCGTGCCGCCCGCCTGAAGCGCGAAGGGGCCACCGACTCCGCCGCCTCCGCCGGCGACGACGATGCGGTTGGTGAGCGCGTCGCCGCCCCGACGGACGTCCGATGCTCCCCCACCGCCGCCGCTGTTGAACTCACTCGTCGGGCCGACGCCACCACTGCCGCCGCCGTTGTAGCCGGCGCCCGTGGTCGGCTGGCCGCCGACTCGCACCGTCAGTGTCTCCGCGGGCGTCACCGCGAGGGTGCCTTTGACATGGCCGCCCAGGCCCTGGGACGCGCCGTTCAAACCACCTTGCGCGCCCAATGCGTCGATCGTCACCACTGTCACCGCGGTCGGCACGACGAAGCTTTGCGGCGTGCCGTCGCTGCCGTTGGTGCCGTTGTACGAGAACGTGCACGTCACCTGGGAACCGACCGTCGCACACCCCGCCGCCGAAGCCGTCCCCGGCGAGGCCGCGACGAGCAGCGCACCCACGAGCGCACCGCTTGCGAGGACGGAAAGACCCTCGCTCGCCCGACGTCGAAGCCCGAACCCCTTGATGTCCATGTGCAACTCCCGCGTTTCCGGCACGCCACATACCGGCCGCCCGCTTGCGCCGGGTTTACACGGCGGCGCAGGCCGCCGTCAACGAAACCGCGACATGCCAACCGATCCCCGACCGCTTGGGAGGGGGCATATGCACTATCGGCTTCCACAGCCGACAAATCGGCCGTTCGGCTTCGCGTCCGACCGGAGGCTCCTCGACTGCGCAGTACAACCGTTCCTTACTCTGTTTCCCCGGCGCCCTTCCGCTGTTCCTCAGGCGCCCCTTACTCTGTTCCTCCGGCGCGATGTCGTATAGGTTGCGTGCGGTTCGGGGACGCTTCTTCGGCGTGACGCGAAGTGGAGGTGCGGGGCATGGGCGGCACGGGGATTCGGGCTGTGTCGGTTTCGGCGAGGCGACCTCGTGCGTGGATGCGTGCGCGCACGGTCGTATCCGTCGCGGCAGTCGCCGTATTGGGCAGTGCCGGCTTGGTGGCCGCGACTTCGTCGACGGCGGGTGCGCTCGGCCCGAACGCGATTCGCGCGGGCTTCAATACGTCGACATTCGGAGGCAACGACGACGATTCGACGACGGTATCTCTGCCGTTCCCCGTTCATTTCTTCAGCGGGACCTTCAACCAGTTGTTCTTGAACAACAACGGGAACGTCACCTTCGACGCGGCGCTGCCCGCCTACACGCCGTTCGATCTGTCCACGGCCAATCGCGTGATCATCGCGCCGTTCCTCGCTGATGTGGATACGCGTACCGGCAATGCGGTGACGTACGGAACGGGCACCGTCGACGGACATTCCGCGTGGGGCGTCAACTGGCCCGGCGTCGGCTGCTACAACCTGAACACTTCCGTGCTCAACAACTTCCAGATGATCCTGGTCGACCGCTCGGACGTCGCGGCGGGCGACTTCGACATCGAGTTCAACTACGACCGGATCCAATGGGACTCGGGCCAAGCCAGCGATGGCGACGCGAACTGCCTGAACGGAAGCTCGGCGCGTGCCGGATACTCCGACGGCACGGCGGCCAACACGTTCGAGCTGCCGGGCTCGGCCGTTGACGGCGCGTTCCTCGACTCCAATTCCACGAGCGGTCTC
>DATCCI010000053.1:0-5319 GCA_036511415.1 Acidimicrobiia bacterium | reverse complement strand
CTGGTAGTCGGACGTGATCTGCTTGATCTTCTTCTTCAGTTCGATCAGGTAGGTCTTGGCGTCGTCGAGATCGGACGTGTTCGTGGTGTTGGGATCCTTCTTCAACGCGAACAATGCCATCGCGAACGCGTCACGCGCCTCGTCGAGGTACGACGACTTGCCCTTCACGGCGGGAAGTTGGAACGCGTCCCAGTCGGTCACGCTGCCGTCGACCTTCGTCTTGTCGAACCCGATACCGGTCGTGCCCCACTGCCACGGGATCGAGTACTGGTTGCCGGGGTCGTAGGCGGCGTTGCGGAACCGGGGGTCGAGGTTCACGACGTTGGGGATCAGCGAGAGGTCGAGTGGCTCGACCAGGTTCGCGTGCTTCATCTTCACAAGGGTGGCATCGGTCGGCACGATGATGTCGTAGCCCGTGCTCCCCGCCGACAGCTTCGCGAACAGCTCGTCGTTCGAGCTGTAGTTGTCGTACGTGACCTTGATTCCCGTCTCCTTTTGGAAATTGGGGATCGTGTCGGTGGCGATGTAGTCGGTCCAGTTGTAGAAGTTGAGAACCTTGGCCTCGGGCTTGTTCGGGAACGTCGGCGCGGTCGTCGACCCGCCGCTGCTCGCGCCCTTGCCGCTGCTGCCGCATGCCGCGACGAATCCGGCCGCGGAGGCGAACGCCATCGTCTTCATGAACGTTCGGCGGCTGAAATGGGGCGATGCCGTGTCCCAGATGAACGCCAACGACACGCGGTCCGGATCGGTCATGACATCAACTCCTTGTCGAGGGTGGGCTCGTCGGCGAGCACAACGTTGAATTCGGGATCCCAGACGAGTCTGGCCCGGGTACCGGGGACGCCGGCGTCGCTCACCCGCTCACTGTTCTGGCGGAACGCGACGAGCGTGGTGCCGGCGTCGGTCTGGACGACGAGCTGGGTCGAGACGCCTTGGTAGACGACGTCGACGACCGTGCCCGCGATCGTGCAGAGTCTCTCGGCGACGGGTTCGTTCTCGCCGACTACGCGTAGCTTCTCGGGCCGGACGGTGAACCCCAGCATGTCGCCCGGGCTGATCGCACGGCCTTCGGGCGGCGCGACGAGTAGGCGGTCGCCGGGTGCGGCTTCGATCTGCAAGAGGTCTCCGACCCGGCCGGTAACCGCGGCTTCGATGATGTTCGAAGTTCCGATGAAGCCGGCGACGAAGCGGGTGGCGGGGCGCTCGTAGATGTCCTCGGGAAACCCGATCTGCTCGACCTTGCCGAACGACATCACCGCGAGGCGATCGCTCATCACGAGCGCCTCTTCCTGGTCGTGCGTGACGTAGACGAAGGTGACGCCGACCTCGCGCTGGATGCGAATGAGCTCGAGTTGCATCTGCTTGCGGAGCTTGAGGTCGAGGGCGCCGAGCGGCTCGTCCAGCAGGAGCACTGCGGGCTCGTTCACGAGCGCCCGAGCCAGCGCGACCCGCTGCTGCTGCCCGCCGGAGAGCTGCGACGGACGCCGTTCGTCGTAGCCGTGGAGCTGCACGAGGTCGAGGTAGCGCTTGACCCGGTCGCGGATGTCGCCCTTCGAGACCTTCTTGCGCCGGAGCCCGAAGGCGACGTTGTCGGCGACGGTCAGGTGGGGGAACAGGGCGTACGACTGGAACACGGTGTTGACGTTGCGCTTGAACGGTGCGACGCCGACGATGTCGCGCCCGGTCAACTCGACCCGTCCGGAGTCGGGTTCTTCGAACCCCGCAATCATGCGAAGCGAGGTGGTCTTGCCACACCCCGACGGCCCGAGCAACGAGAAGAACTCTCCGCGCGCGACGGTGATCGTGACGTTGTCGACCGCCACCATGTGGCCGAAGCGCTTCGTCACGCCGTAGAGGCCGACTTCGACTGGTGCTTCGGGATCGGTCACCCCGCCTCCTGCGAGCCGCGCGTGAATGGTCGCGCACCCTCCCAGATGCGAGGGCGCACCGCAACCGAGATCATGCACCCATCGCGGTGCTCACGGGTAGCCGGCCCGCCTCGCCGCGTCGCAGTGTTCATCCGGCCGCCGACCGCGCTGCGATATTCGCAATTGCGTCTGTCGGTATGGTGAACACCCGCGCCGGCACCTGCGCTAGAGCCGGAACGCATCTTCGGGGAACGCGAATGTCTCGCCCCGACCCGAGCGCGCCAGCGACTGATAGTCGCGCCGCGCGAACCGCCAGTCACCGTCGACGCGGCGGTAGTCGTCGCGGTACACGCCGAAGGCCTGGGTGGAACGTCCCGAAGCCGCGTCCTGGCGGAGCTCGCAGATGTAGAGACGCGCGGTCGCGCGGTCGGCGTCGCCGCCGGCCCGGAGCACGACCCGGGTGCTCAAGGGGACGAACTCGAAGAACTCGAAGCGCTCCACGGCACTGCCGATGAAGGCGCCGACCTCGTTGGGCCCGGTGAGCTCGATGACGGGACTCGTGACGGTATCGACCCGTACCGGTGCTCCGGCGACGAACATGTCGTCGAATTCCGCCCAGGCGCGGCGGGTTACGGCGTCGGCGTACGCGTTCTGCAGGCGTGTGATCGCGACATAGTCGATCGTGTCCTGCAGCGCGTCGCGGAGGGGGAGCTCAGGCATCGGGGCGGGAGAAGTCGCGGTTGGGATGCTTGGGCGGCATCGCGACGTCGGGAACCTTGCAATGGCTCTCGCGCATGTCCTCGAGCACGTGAACCATGTTGAGGAGATCCTCCTCGTAGCGGAACTTCCCGCCGCCGGCGTAGATCAGGGTCGAGACGCCCGACTGCTGGTACGGGCGCCGGTCGGGGCGCCGGCCGGGAAGGACCTGCTTCCACTTGATGACGACGTTGTCTCCGTCGATGGCGTGGAACTCGACCGGGAAGGTCCATTCCTCCAAGCCGACCATCGCGTCGCCGAAGACGGTCGCCCTCATCTCTTCGAGGCCGACGACCCGGCCCCAGGCAGGGTCGATGAACACCGCGTCGTCGGTGAAGTACTGCGCGAGGGCGCTCCACCGGGCGCCGCCGGCGTCGATCACCTTGCGGGTCTCGACGTAGCGCTCCACGGTTGCTTGGATCTCGTCGCGGGGGTAAGGCATGGGCGCGCCTCTCTCGGGAACCATCGTGGGAGCAAATGCGGCCCCAGACGATGATCCGATCGGGACCGTCGATGCAAGCGCGCGTCACGCGGGCGGCAAATCGGCTATCACGGCGACGATCTCATCGCCGTAACGTTCGAGCTTCGTCGGCCCGATCCCCGTACAGCGCGCGAGCTCGGCCAGCGACTCGGGCCGGCGGTCGGCGATACCTTCCAGGTGCGCGTCGCTGAGCACGATGTACGCGGGCACGCGGTCGCCGGCGGCGCGCTGCCTGCGCCAGGCCTTCAGCGCGTCGACGAGCTCGGGGGACGAGTGCGTGACGTCGGCCGAACGGCCGCGCGTGAGCTGCGCCCGCCGACCGTCGCGTTCGACGCGTTCCCCGTAAGGAATCACGAGGCGGGTGCCGTTGGCGTCTTGCATCACCGCCGCATCGACGCGCAGCTCGACGATCGAGCCGGTCGAGCCCGCGAACGTCACCTCCGTGCCCAGCTCGGCGTCGAGCGTGGTGCGGGCCCGGCTCGGTGGGCCGGCGGGTCGGCCTGCAGCTATTGCCGTCGCCCCGGTGCGGGCGCCGGGCGCGGGCGGTGGAGGTGCGGGCCGGTCGAGCTCGTCGAGGAACGGGCGGCGCGCGGTCGCGTCGGCGACCACGTGCACGGCAGTGTCGCCCCGCGTGATGGCGACGTGGAAGATGCGGCGTTCTTCTTCGATGTCGTCGGCGAGCGCGTGGGGCATGAGACCGTCGTGCGCGCCCAGCACGACGACGAACGGCCATTCCATGCCTTTGACGCGGTGCACCGTGGACAGCGCGACGCCGTCGTAACGCGCAGGCTCGTTCGCGGCGCGGAGCCGGGCGCGCAACCACGGTTCGAACGCGGCGGGATCGGGTTCGAAGGCGGCGACTGCGATGAGCGCGTTCAGGTCGTCGCGGTGGCTGGCATCGGGAGCCTTGCCCGACAGGTCGAGGGTCGCGAGCGCGGCGCCGAGGCCGACGTCGTCGCGGACGCGGGTGAGGAGCTGGTCGGTGGTCGCGCCGGCGTCGAACGCGCGGCCGAGTGATTCGAGGTCGTCACAGAACCTCTCGAATTTGCTCGTCGCCGACGCGTTCATGCCGTCGGCCTCGCGGCGCAGCTGGGGCAGGCGCCATTGACCGCGGCGTTCGAGCCGTTGCAGTACTTCTCGACGCAGTGATCGGCTCGGACGACGAGCCGCGAGCGCGAGGTCACTCCCGTGGAAGCCCGTGTCGTTGCCCGCGGCGAGCGCGAGGCGGAGGTAGGCGAGCGCCGTTCGCGTGCCGGTCCGATTCAGGACCGCGACGCTCACCGGCGTCCAGCAGGGCACGTTGGCTTCGCCGAGGAGCAGTTGCACTGGAAGCAGTACGGAGTTCACGCGGCTCAACACCGCGATGGCCGCGGGCTCGGCACCGCGTTCGAACCACGCGGTGATCCGCTCGACCGCGGCGTGCGCGATGCGTTCCGGGGGAGCGGTCAGGGTCGAGAGCGCGTCGTCGTGCCCGCCGGGTGCGCCCTTGGCCGCGACGATCTGCTTGTCGATGCGCCGCCGGTTGTAGGAGAGCAGGTTCCGGGTTGCGGCGACGACCGGCGCGGGGCAGCGGTAGTTGGTCGCCAGCGCGTGATGGGTGCCACCCGGAAAGTAGCGGTCGTAGTTGATGAGGAACTCGGGGTCGGCGCCGGCGTAGCCGTAGATCACCTGGTCGTCGTCGCCGACGCCGAAGACGTCGTAGCCGGGTGCCGCGACGAGGCGAAGGAGGAGGAGCTGCGCCGGGGTGAGGTCCTGGAACTCGTCGACCAGGAGGTGCCTCGCTTCGAGTTGGAAGGCGTGGCGAACGTCGGGGGCGCCCAGGAGCGCCTCGATCGCACCGTAGATCTGCTCGTCGTGGTCGATCGCGTGGTCGGCGCGCAGCTTGTCGCGGTATTCGTCGAACATCGCGCCGAAGCCGGCGACGTCGTCGCGTTGCTCCTCGATCATGTTCGGGTCGACCAACCCGAGGCGCACCTCGCTCAGTGCCTCGAGGTACGGCGCGTACATGTCGGTGTTCGCCCGAGGCTTCACGGGCACGAGCGCTTCGATGCGCCGGCGCATCTCCCACTCGTCGATGAGTGTGCGGTTGCCGCCCGCGCGCCGGAGCACGTCGTTTCCGAGCGCGTGCAACGTGCGGACGCGGCGGCGCGCGCCTTCGGGCATGTCGGCCAGGCGCGCGCGCATCGTGTCCTTGGCCCGAACGTTGTACGCGAC
>DATCCI010000052.1:0-5070 GCA_036511415.1 Acidimicrobiia bacterium | reverse complement strand
GGCGACGGCAACGTGCACCTGTCGGTGTTCCAGCCCGATGCCGAGCAGCGCCACAAGGTGATGCGGGGCCTCTTCGAGACGGGCATGGCGCTCGGCGGCGCGATCTCGGGGGAGCACGGCATCGGCAAGGAGAAGCGGCGGTATTTCCTCGAGCTGGAGGACCCGGTGAAGGTCGCGCTGATGCGGCGCATCAAGACCGCCTTCGACCCCAACGGGATTCTCAATCCCGGCACGATCTTCGACTGATCGGTGGTTCACATGACTGGTACGCGGCGGCCGGAGCGAGCGAGACAGCAATGAACGGTGCGCAGGCGCTGATCCGAACGCTGGTCGACTGCGGTGTCGACGTGTGCTTCACTAACCCGGGCACCTCGGAGATGCACTTCGTGGCCGCGCTCGACACGGTGCCGGAGATGCGCAGCGCACTGGGACTGTTCGAGGGTGTCGTCACGGGCGCCGCCGACGGCTACGGGCGGATGGCCGACCGGCCCGCGGCCACGCTGCTGCACCTGGGGCCGGGCCTCGGCAACGGGCTCGCCAACCTGCACAACGCCCGGCGCGCCCGCACTCCCGTCGTCAACATCGTCGGCGACCACGCGACCTATCACAAGGAGCACGACGCGCCGCTGGAGTCGGACATCGAGAGCGTGGCGCGCAATGTGTCGGGCTGGATCCGGACCTCGCAGCGAACCGCCGACGTCGGTGGCGACGCCGCCGACGCGGTCGCGGCCGCGACGGGCCCACCCGGGAAGGTGGCGACGCTGCTACTCCCCGCCGACGTGTCGTGGGGCGAGGGCGGCCGGCCGGCGGCGCCGCGTCCGGCCGCGTCGCGCGCCACGGTGCCCGACGCCATCGTCGACGCAGTGGCGAAGGCGCTGCACTCGGGTGAGCCGTGCACGCTGCTGCTCGGCGGTGGCGCGGTGCGCGAGTCGGGCCTGGTGACGGGGAGCCGGATCGCGAACGCGACGGGCGCCAAGTTGCTCTGCGAGACCTTCCCGGCGCGGCTCGAGCGCGGCGCGGGCCGGCCTCCGATCGAACGGCTCGGCTACCTCGCCGAGTTCACGATGGCCCAGCTCGCGGGCACGCGCCACCTGGTACTCGTCGACGCCAAGGCGCCGGTCTCGTTCTTCGCCTACCCGGAAAAGCCGAGCTACCTCGTGCCCGACGGCTGCGAAGTGCACGTGCTGGCACACGCTGACGACGACGCCGTCGGTGCGCTCGAGCACCTGGCCGACGTCGTGGGTGCGGACGGCTCCGCCGCGCTCCAGCCCGCGCAGCGGCCCGACCGGCCGGTCGGCGCGCTCACCGGCGAGGCTGTCGCCAACGCGCTCGGCGCGCTGCTGCCCGAGGGCGCGATCGTGTCCGACGAGGCGAATACCGCTGGGCTCTGGGTCTCGGTCGCGACCGCGGGCGCGCCTCCGCACGACTGGCTCACGCTCACCGGGGGCGCGATCGGCCAGGGCCTACCGGCCGCCACCGGTGCCGCGGTGGCCTGCCCCGATCGCAAGGTGGTGTGCCTCGAGGCCGACGGCAGCGCTATGTATACGTTCCAGTCGCTGTGGACTCAGGCGCGCGAGGGCCTCGACGTGACCACCGTGATCTTCAACAACCGCTCGTACGCGATCCTCAACCTCGAGCTCGGCCGCGTCGGCGTCGAGTCGCCGGGCCCCAAGGCGCTGGACATGCTCGACCTGACGCGTCCCGACCTCGATTTCGTGTCGCTCGCGCGCGGCATGGGGGTGGAGGCGGCCCGGGCGGAGACGGCCGAGGAGTTCACGGGGCAGCTCGAACGCGGCCTCGCCTCACCCGGGCCGTACCTCGTCGAGGCGGTCCTCCCCTCCGCGCTCTGAACGTGTGAGGTACCAGTACCTCTCGGAGATCTAAACGCGCAGACGGTTCTCTCGTCGAGACGCCTCGATGCGCGGTCGCACAACCGCTACCCGGTCACCCGGATCCCCTAGGCCGAACCGCGCAACGCGACGCGCGCCCATTTCGGGCACCCACACCTTCATGCTGCACCGGGAGCTCGGCCCAACCCGATGGTGTTGCAGCGTTCGCACACGGTCTCCGGAACGACACCGATCCGCATCAGGAGCGCGAAGACGTTGCAGCCGATGCAGAGGGCGAACACCGACTCCAGCGTGGCCGCGACGATCACAACACCGACGAGCACGAACGCGGCGTCCGTGAGACCGAACCCAAAGTGCAGCACCGATGCGGTGACGGTGAGCGTGGCCCCGATCCCTTGCGCGAAGCGCTTCGCTGGCCCCGCCACGTACTTCGGCTTGAACGGGAGTCTCGGCGTCACCCCTCGGGTGACGAGCTGGCCCAGCGGGCTCAGCGTCGGGCCGGTGAGCACGCGAGCGACGAAGCCGTAGGTGAGCGGGATCAGCAGCCACGGCTGGTCCAGGGCGAGCGTGAGGATGGCGAGGACGACCACGCCAGCCGCTACGAGGCGCGCCGAGACCTCGTTGACCGGGTTTGGGAAGCTGAAGAGATCGTGCATCGACCTTTCCTCATCGCGTGCCGCGGTGGGACTAATTGGTCTTCTGGAAGGTCCCTTCGAGGTGCCACACGCCGGTGAAGCCGTTGAACGGGCCGCCGACGATCGCACTCGACCAATCGAGGCTGTACCGACCGGGTCTTGGCATCGTAGGTGCCGGTCGGGCCGGCTGTGGCCCCTGGGAACGACCCGTCGGGCTTCGGGGAACCCTGGTTGAAGTGCTGTTGCCCGTAGTCGACGCCGAGCGCGTCGAGGTCACCGGTGAACTTCTTCTTGGCGAGCTTGATGCTTGGCTGAGGATTGTCAATAGTCGGTCGCTGACCCGACCTGGACTCTCGCGAGTTGCTGCAGGAGCTCTGGGCCTTTCGAGGCGGCTCATGTGGTGGGTTCGTCGGCCACCAAGCCCGGGACCGACTATTGACACCCTTCAGGCTCGCAAGATCTGGCGGGCGCTTCGTCGAGAGGGCATCACGGTGGCTCGCTGCACCGTCGAGCGCCTCATGGTTGAGCTGGGAATCGCCGGTGTCGTGCGGGGCAAGCCCCGTCGCACCACGCGAACCGACGAGGGCACAGCCCTGCCGGCGGGCCTCGTGGACCGTCAGTTCAGCGCGACGCGACCGAACCAGCTCTGGGTGGCCGACATCACCTATCTGCGGACCTGGTCGGGGTTCGCCCACGCCGCTTTGTCATCGACGTCTATTCCCGCAGGATCGTCGGCTGGCAGGTCGCCAACCATCTGCGCGCCGAGTTGGCCCTCGACGCCCTCGAGCAGGCGATCTGGGCTCGCGACGAACGCCTCGACGGACTCGTGCACCACTCCGACCGGGGAACCAATACCTCTCGATCCGCTACAGCGAACGGCTCGCCGACGAAGGCGCGGTCGCTTCGGTCGGCTCGCGCGGTGACGCCCGCGCCGCTCTTCTGCTCGCTTGCTCGAAGTGCGCGGACACCCATTCGTGCACCACGTGCTTACCCATCGCTCCAGGCTTGATGCAGTGCGGCACGGAGGGGGCGGCGGGCCTCAGTCGTGTTGGAGGTCTCCGCCTTTGGTTGTCCGATGATCACGCGACGGTGCCCTAGGTGCCCTCACAGTCCAATGCCACGGCATCGTGTCAATCAGTCCCCAAGGCCGGCGTGGCGAGGAGGGGTGAGCGCGGCCGGACTGCCCGGCGGGAACGAGGGGTAGAGTCGCTCACGTTCGGCTGCGGGAGAGTGGTGCGATGGCACACGAGACCCAAGTGGGGCGAGCGATCAAGCACGGGCTGTACCAGCCCTTCCAAATGGGCATCTTCCGTCCCCACGACTCGTGCGTCGGCGGACGGACGCCGATCGAGGGCTTGTACCTGTGCCGTGCCTCGTCGCGCCCCGGCGGGCTCGTGATCGGTGGCCCGGGCTACATCGCCGCCAACTCAATCGCGGACGACATCGGCATGACGAGGTGGTGGAAGCCCTCGCGTGAGATCGCTCGCTACGAGGAGCTCTACCTCACGTGAACGACGTGAGGGACGCGGCCGGTCCCGTTCCTGATGTCGCAGGGCCCGACCGCGCGTGAGCACGATGTCGACCTACGACGCCGTCGTGGTCGGCGCCGGCCACAACGGCCTATGCCTCGCGGCGTACCTGCAGCGCGCCGGCCTGCGTACGGTCGTCGTCGAGCGCCGCCACGAGGAGGGTGGCGGCGCCAACACCGAGGAACCGGTGCTGCCGGGCTTCCGCCACAACCTCCACGCGCAGTACATGGAGTTCTTCGACGTGATGCCGATGATCCGCGACTTCGGCCTCGAGGACCTCGGACTGCGCACGGTCATGCCGGAGGCGCAGGCCGGCATCGCCTTCGCCGACGGGCGCCCGCCGGTCCTCCTGCACCGCCCCGACCTGCTCGAGCGGACGTACGCGAGCATCGCGCGCTACTCGAAGAGCGACGCCGACGTCTACGTCGAGCTCAAGCGGCGCGCGATGGAGCTCGAGCAGACTCTCGCGGTGGGCTTGTACACGCCGCCCGCGTTCGTCGAGGCAGCAGCGCAGGGCGCGATGCTCGAGGCGGTCTTCGGCGACCTCGGCGTCGACGCCTACTTCGTCCTCAAGACGGCGAAGCACGTCATCGACGAGCTCTTCGAGACGCCTGAGCTGCGTGCGCTGCTCTACCGCACCACGGTCGAGTGGGGCTTGCCGATCGACTGCGCGGGGACCGCTGCGGGCTTCCTCACGTTCATCATGTGGACCCTCGGCAACTGGAAGCTCGCGCTTGGTGGCACGCACAGCCTGGCGAAGGCGATGACGCAGGCGTGCTACCGCGAAGGCGTCGACATGCTCGAGAACACGATGGTCGAGCAGATCCTCGTCGAGGACGGCCGTGCCGTCGGGGTGCGCGTGCGCGGCAACCGCGAGATCCGTGCCACCAAGGTCGTCGCATCGAACGCCGACCTGCGCCAGACGCTCCTCGACCTCGTCGGCGAGGAGCACCTCAGTCCACGTTGGGTGCGTCGAGCGAAGGCCTTCCGCTACGGCCCGAGCCACGTGCTCGGGACTCCGATGTTCTGCCTCTACGACGCACCGGCATACCGCTC
>DATCCI010000051.1:0-6156 GCA_036511415.1 Acidimicrobiia bacterium | reverse complement strand
GACGTCGCGCGCGCGCGCGCGATCGCCGCCTCCGCACTGGAGTCGCAGCCGGATGGCTCGTGGCTCGATCCGGCCGCGGCCGCCGCCGTCCTGTCGTGCTTCGGCATCCCGTCCGTCGCCGCTCGCGAGGTCACCGATGCTGCTCAGGCCGGGCTCGCGGCGCGGGAGTTGGGCTTTCCCGTAGCACTGAAGGCCTCGGCGCCCGCGCTCGTCCACAAGAGCGACGTCGGTGGAGTCGCACTCGACCTGCACGACGAGGCGAGTGTGGCCGCGGCGTTCACCGCGATGTCACGATCGGTCGGCCCGGCGATGACGGGCGCGGTCGTGCAACCGATGGTCGCGCCCGGCGTTGAGCTCATCGTGGGCATCACGCACGATCCCACGTTCGGCCCGCTCGTGTTATTCGGTCTCGGTGGCGTGACGGCCGAGCTGTTGGCCGACCGCGCGTTGCGACTCGTGCCGGTGACCGACGAGGACGCGCACCAGCTCGTGCGATCTCTCCGCGGTTCGCAGCTCCTCTTCGGCTATCGAGGACGGCCGGCTGTGAACGTCGCCGCGGTCGAAGACCTCGTGCTGCGCGTGGGGGCCCTGGCCGACGAGCTCCAGGAGATCGTCGAGATGGATCTGAATCCCGTCGTCGCCTCGGCCGAGGGGGTCGTCGCGATCGACGTCAAGATGCGCATCGCGCCCCTGCGTCCTCAAGCTCCTGCGGACATGCGCCGGATGCGAACCTGAGGGTCGGCGCTCGCGGATTCGGGTCAGCCGACGGCCCGTACGAGCGCCGGCAGCGATTCGCGGAAGTCGGGCAAGAGCGGCCGGCCCGAGAGGCGGAGGGCCCGATTGTCGAGCACCGAGTTCGCCGGGCGCGGTGCCGGCCGGGGCGGAACGAGATCGGCGGTCGAGATCGGTTCGAGGCGCGCGGGATCGTCGCCGGCGGCGCGTAACACCTCGCCCGCGAACTCGAACCAGCTGACCGCGCCCTGGTTCGTCACGTGCCACGTGCCGGGGAGGCGCTCGACGACGAAGCTGCGCAACATGAGGGCAAGATCGGCGGCGACCGTCGGGCATCCGCGCTGGTCGTCCACGAACCGCAGCGGGGAGTCGCCGGCTGCAAGCCGCAGTACGGTCTTCGCCATGTTCGCGCCGTAACGACCGATGACCCACGAAGTGCGCACCACCGCGCACTCGAGGTCGACCTCGAATTCGCCGCCCAGTTTCGATTGTCCGTACACCGAAGCAGGATTCGGCGTGTCCCACTCGTGGTACGGCTCGGGCTGCGAGCCGTCGAACACGTAGTCGGTCGAGAGGGTGACGACGTACGCGCCGGCGCGGCGCGCCCCTTCCATGACGAAGCGCACGCCGAGCGCGTTCACGAGAAAGGCCCGATCGCGCTCCGACTCGCAGGCGTCGACCGCGGTCATGGCCGCGCAGTGGACGATCGCGTCGGGCCTGGTAGAGCCGATCGCGCCGAGCACCGAGTCGCGGTCGCCGACGTCGAGCGCTGCATGGTCGAGGCCGATGACTTCGTGGGCATCGTGCGCGCCCAGGACTTCGACGACCTCACGGCCGACCATGCCGGCCGCGCCCGTCACGAGAACGCGCAAGGCTCAGGTCACTTCCACGCGGCCGTCTCGTCGACGGGTGCACGCTCCAATAGCGGCTCCCACCATTCGCGATTCGCCGCGTACCACTGCACCGTCTCCCGCAACCCCGACTCGAAGGACACCTGCGGCTCCCAACCGAGCTCGGCTCGGATCTTCGACGCGTCGAGCAGGTAGCGGCGATCGTGACCGGGGCGATCCGGGACGATCGTCTTGAGCGAGTCCGGCTTACCGAGCGCCGCGAGCACCGCGTCGGCGATCTCCTCGATGCTGCGTTCCTCGCCGGTGCCGACGTGGTATGTCTCGCCGACCCGTCCGTCGTCGAGGATGCGCGCGATCGCCCGGCAGTGATCGTCGACGTGTATCCACTCGCGGCGGTTCTGCGTCGACGCGTACAGCGGGATCTCCCGGTCGTTGATCGCGCGCGTCGCGAAGAGCGGGATGACCTTCTCGGGGAACTGGTACGCGCCGTAGTTGTTCGCGCAATTCGTGATGGTGATCGGCAGGTCGAAGGTCTCGTAATACGCGCGTACGGCATGATCGCCGCCCGCCTTGGATGCGTTGTAGGGCGTGCGCGGCGCGTACGGAGACGACTCCGTGAAGGGCGAGGTCGCATCGAGCGCGAGGTCGCCGTACACCTCGCACGTCGAGACGTGGTGAAACCGGCCTACACCGGCGCGCCGCGCCGCTTCACACATCGTCTGGGTGCCGACGACGTTGGTGCGGAAGAAGATTCCCGGGTTCGTGATCGCGTAGGAGTTGTGCGACTCGGCGGCGAAGTTCACCACGACGTCGATCGCGTGGTCACGTAGGGTCTCCTCCGCGAACGCGAGATCGCCGATGTCGCCGTGCACGAATTCGTGCTGCACGCCGCGCAAGCTCTCGCGATTGCCGGCGTACGTGAGGGCGTCGTATGCAACGACGGTGTCGCTCGGGCGCTCGCGAGCCCACCAGCGCACGAAGTTCGATCCGATGAAGCCGGCACCACCTGTGACGAGCAGCTTCATGTGCGCATCGGCCAGACGGGGAGGGAGCGCGGGGGGAGCTCGGCGCGCTTGGGGTTCGCGGCGTCGCGATCGGAGAGCTCCGGATCCTTCAGGCCCCAGTCGGCCGCGATCTGCGGATCGTCCCACGCGACGCCGAGCTCGTCGGCCGCGTTGTAGTAGCCGTCGACGAGGTACGTGATCGTCATGTCGGTCAGCGATGCGAAGCCGTGTGCGACGCCCGGTGGGATGAAGGCGCTCGCGTGGACGTTCTCGCCGTCCTCGGGCTCGCCCAGGTCGAAGACCTCGGTAGCACCTTCGGTCGCGCTCCCGACTCGGAGATCGTGCAACACGACGCGGGCCCGCCCGAACGGGACGTACCAGTAATCGGCCTGATGGAGGTGGTAGTGCAGTCCGACGATGCATCCCGCGGACCGGTCGGCGCGGTTTGCCTGGATCATCTCGCGGCCGCTCGGTATCCACTCGCGGCGGAACGTCTCGACGAACAGCCCGCGCCGGTCGCGGTGGACCGAGGGGAGCACGTGCCAGACGCCGGTGATGAGCTTGCTCTCGGAGATGGTTGCCATCGCTACTCCAGATCGGCCCGGGAGTGGTCACCGAGCATCAGTCGGGTCGCCTTGGGGCGGTCGCCGCTGCGGACCACCTCGACCTCACGTCCGAGCAGCGAATCATGGATGTGGTGCACGCCGACGATCCGGCTGCGCTCCAACACGACCGAGTGCTCGATCTCGGCGTCTCGCAGCTCGCAGTCGGCGCCGATCGCCGTGTACGGACCCACATACGTGTCGACGAGCAGCGTCCCGGCCCCGATGATCGCGGGCCCGCGCACGACGGACGCCTCGAGCCGCGCGCCCGCTTCGATCACCACCCGGCCTTCGACGCGTGATGCGGCGTCGAGCTCACCGTCGATGCGGGGAACGATCGTGTCGAGGACGAGGCGGTTGCAGTGCAGGAGCGGATCCTTCTTCCCCGTGTCGATCCACCAGCCTTCGAGCACTTCGTGCATCACGGGATACCCGCAGTCGATCAACCACTGGATCGCGTCGGTGATCTCGAGCTCTCCGCGGGCGGAGGGCTCGATCGCGCCGACGGCGTCGTGTACGCGCCGATCGAAGATGTACACGCCCGCGAGCGCGAGGTCGGACGGCGGGTCGGCGGGCTTCTCGATCAGCCGTACGACGCCACCATGGGCGTTCACCTCGGCCACACCGAACTGGCGGGGATCGTCGACGTGCGCGAGCAGGATCTGCGCGGCGGGGAGTTGTGCGTGTTTCTGGTCGAGCTCCGGTTGTCGCGATCGGTCGGAGAGGAACCGGTCGACGAGCGGCCGCAGGTCCTGCTGGAGCATGTTGTCGCCGAGGTACATCACGAAGTCGTCGTCGCCGAGGAACTGCGCGGCGACGAGCACGCAGTGGGCCAGACCCAGCGGCTCCGCCTGTGTGATGAACGTCAGCTCGACGCCGAATTGCGAGCCGTCGCCGAGCGCGGCCTCGATCTCGGCGCCGCTCTCGGGCGACACGACCACACCGATGTTCTTGATCCCGGCCGCCGCCATGTCGTCGACGACGTAGAAGAGGATGGGCTTGTTGGCGATCGGAACCAGCTGCTTGGCGCTCGTGTGCGTGATCGGCCGCAGCCGGGTGCCGGCACCCCCCGCCAGGATCAAGCCCTTCATGCGGTTCCGATCTCTCCTCGCTGCGCGAACGGGCACCCGACGGACCCGTGCTCGGTGGCACCCGCAGGAGCGGCGAGCATAATGCGGTTCTCACTCGGCGCGTTCATCCAGGGGATGCCGGCGGGGGCGTGTCGTATCGTCGGGGGATGGCCGACGACCCGGTACCCGACGCCGACTGCGATCTCTGCGAGGCGGCGCGCATCACGCCCTGGTTCCACGAGGACGACATCTGCTGGATCGCGGAGTGTGAGATCTGTGCGGTCCCGATGGTGGTGTGGCGCAGCCACGGGGTGGCGCCGCCGGGCGAACAGCTCGCGCACATGCACGACAAGCTCGCGATGGTCGTGTCCGAGCACTTCACGTTCGAGCACTACGTCGACGACAACATGCGCAACATCCCCGATCACTACCACGCGCACGCGCGCCCGCGGGGCGGCTTCTTCGGACACGGTCTCCAGAGGAAGGTGTAACGGGCGGGTCAACCCTTGACGCCGAACAGCCAAGCACCGTGGCATCCGCCGTGGTCGGTGTGCTTGGCGGTGACCGTCTCGAAGCCGTGTGTGAACAGCGTGCGCACGAGGCGGTTGAGGTCGTAGTCGTACATCGACATCGCGCCCGGATCGGAGGGCGCGATCGACAACAGCTCGATGTCGTGGCCGTCGTAGCGGTAGTCGGCCAGGTCGCGCAGCACTTCCGATGTGTGGCGGGCGTCTCGAAAGAAGGTGACCTGGACGCTGAGGAAGGCGCCCGGCCCGAGCGATTGCACGAGGCGATCGAAGATGTCGTAGCCGCGCTCAGGTGGTATGTGCTGGAACACGATGAGCGAGTTGACCCAGTCGACGGGACGGGCCGGGAGGTCGTTGCGCAACTCGATACCCGCGACGCCGCGCTCGGTCGCCTCGCGGCGGGCGACGTCGAGCATCCCCTGGGCGACGTCGACCCCGATGACCGACTCGACGTGCTTGGCCATCGCGAACGTGAGCCTGCCCACGCCGCATCCGAAGTCGAGTGCCGTCCTGGGCGCGAAACGACCTCCGTTGATGGCCGCGAGCGTGCGCACGACGTGGTCGATGTCGGCCTCGCCGGTCGCGTAGAACTCCTGCTTCGCTTCCGGCGTGAGGTTGTGCATGAAATACTGCTCGTTGGCGAGCACGCCGAAGAACGGTTGGTGGGTTGCGATGACGTTCCAGTCATCATCGGTGTCGCGCGGCACGGGCCCGACTCTATCGGCGCGCCCGCGATCGCAGCGCGACACCTGCAGCCGATGAGCGGGAGCGCCGCGTGACCGAGCACGTGCTCACCATCGACCTCGGCACCTCCGGACCGAAGGTCGCGCTCTTCACCTTCGACGGCGTGTTCGTCGACGGCGACTTCACGCCCGTCGCGCTCAACGTGCTGCCCGACGGGGGAGTCGAGCAATCGCCGAGCGCGTGGTGGCGCGGCGCGGTGGCCGCGGCCCAGAGGGTGATGGAACGCACCACCGTTCCGCCCGACGACGTCGTCGCGGTCGCCGTGACCTCACAATGGTCGGGCACCGTTCCGATCGCGCGCGACGGCACGCCCTTGCACGACGCGATCATCTGGATGGACGCACGCGGCGCAGCCGAGACGCGGCGCGTCGTCGGCGGTGCGCTCCGCGTGCAGGGCTACGAGCCGCGCAAGCTGCGAACCTGGATCAGCCGCACGGGAGGCGCGCCCGCGCTCTCGGGCAAGGACTCGATCTCGCACATCCTCTGGTTGCAGCGCGAGCGGCCCGACGTCGCGCGCGCGACGTGGAAGTACCTCGAGCCGAAGGATTGGCTGAACTACCAGCTCACCGGCCGGTGCGCGGCGACGCACGATTCCATCGTCCTGCACTGGGTGACCGACAACCGTG
>DATCCI010000050.1:0-9591 GCA_036511415.1 Acidimicrobiia bacterium | reverse complement strand
TCGCACGGCTCGCATCCGAACTGCGCGCCGATCTCCGCCGCCGCGCCGAGGCCCGGGCCCGTACCGTGCCCGTCCGGCTCTGCTTCCCGCTCGTGGGCTGCATCCTGCCCGCCTTCGCGCTGCTCACGGTTGTCCCGGCGGTCGTCGCCGGGATCGGTCGCTGATCCGCCCGCCTTCCCCGCAGCCACTCCGCACGCCTGGCGTGCGTTCGACGGGAGGTCGAACGTGTTGCAATTGTTGTCCAACGCATTGCTGTCATTGCCGCGACGCGCGGATCGGTCGCAGTCCGGGCAGAGCACCGCCGAGTACGCGCTCGTCATGATTGCCGCCGCCGCGATCGCGGGTCTCGTCCTCACCTGGGCGAAGCACACCGACCTCATCGGCGGTCTCTTCGACACCGTCGTTCACGGCCTCCTCCATCTCTGATGTCCATGCCCTTCACGGGTGGTCGGAACGCGCGCTCGAACGCGCGTTCCGACCACGGACAGGCAACGGTCGAGCTCGCGCTCGTGCTGCCCCTCGTGTTCGGGTTGCTGGTGTTGGTCTTCCAGATCGCGCTCGTCGCTCGCGACGAGATCCTCGTGGTGCACGCGGTGCGCGACGCGGCCCGAGAGGCCACGGTCACCCGCGATCCGGCGCGCGTGGCCGCGGCCGCTCGTCGCGACCTTCCCGGCGCAGCCGTTCGGATCGTTCGTCGCGGTGGCGTCGGTGAGCCGGTGGAGGTTGCGATCACCTACATCTCGCGTACCGACCTTCCACTGATCGGCGCGCTCCTCCCCGATGTCTCGCTCCACGGCGACTCGGTGATGCGGGTCGAGACGCCGTGAGGCGAGACGGGTGTCGTTTCGGGCCGCATCGCTTCCGACCGGACGCGCGCGGCAACGTCAGTGTCCTGGTCACCGCGGTGATCGTCGTCGCGGCCTTGCTCTGCACGGCGGTCGCGCGGCTCGGCAGCGCCGTCGTGGAGAAGTCGCGCGCGAACAACGCGGCCGACGCCGCGGCACTGGCGGCGGCCGACGGGCTGGCCCTGGGCCGAGCGCCGGGCCGCGCGTGCGCGGTCGCCCGCCAGACGGCGATCGACAACGGCGCGCGGTTGTTGGCATGCCGTTGCCCGGCATCGCCCACCGGCGTGACGGTCGCAGAGGTCACGATCGCTTTGGGTGAGGCCCGCGCCCGGGCCCGTGCCGTTGTCGATGCGGCCGGCTACCGGGCCGGCAGTACTCCCGTCGACAGCCCCTGACGCTCGGGTGCCATGACGCCGAGTAACGCGACCGCGCCGCGCTTGTCGAGGTATTCGTTCCAGTTACCGCACTTGGGCGACTGCACACACGACGGGCAACCGTCGTCGCAGGAGCACGCGGCAATGAGATCGAGTGTGGCCCGGGCGTGGCGGGCCGCGGCCTCGAACGCGAGCTCCGCGATCCCGGCGCCGCCCGGATAGCCGTCGTAGACGAAGATCGTCGGCTGTGCAGTCTGCGGATGCAGCGCCATCGAGACGCCGCCGACGTCCCAGCGGTCGCAGATGGTGAACAGCGGAAGCATGCCGATCAGGCCGTGTTCGGCTGCGTGCACCGCGCCGACCACCTCCGAGGCGTCGACCCCGGCAGCCTCCAACCCATCGGGCGGCACCGTGTACCAACACGCGCGGGTGACCAGCGCGCGCTGGGGCAGGTCGAGATCGCGAACCTCGATGACGCGGTTGGTCGAGATCGACTTGCGCTGGAAGGCCACCACCTGGCTGCGGACCTCGACGGTTCCCAGGTGCACGATGGCATCGCCGAGCGGCGCGAAGGCGTCCTCGCCGACGATCGTGATGTCGGTCGTGGTGCGGGCTTGGGTGTACTCGTCGGCGTCGTCGTAGGGCTCGAGCATTGCGATGTGCTCGTCGCGATCGAGGTGATCGACGCGGTACTGGCGCCCTTGGTGGAGGTACACCGCGCCGGGATGAGCGACCGAGAAGACGCGCGCATCGTCGACGGTGCCGATCGTTCGCTCGCTCTCGCGGTCGAGGAGCCGGTACTCGATCGACGATCCACTCCGGAGCCCGACGTCGCGCGCGGGCGCGTGCCCGCCCGACCAGTACATGCGGCCGGCGCGCGGCGTGAGCGCGTCGGCGCGGACCAGATCGCGCACTGCGTCGTCGAGTCCGGGGCCGAACCAACGTTCGTCGTCGGGTGTCAGCGGCAGCTCGTGCGCGGCGCACCCGACCTGCGCGCGCACGACGTACGGGTTCTGCGGGTTGACGACCGCGCGTTCGGGCGCGCGCCGGGTGAGCTCGGTGGGATGCGCCGCATACCATTGGTCGAGTTGGTCGTCGCCCGCGACGAGCACCGCGGCGGAGCGCCGGCCGGTGCGCCCGGCCCGGCCCGCCTGTTGCCACATCGACGCGAGGGTGCCCGGGAAGCCGTTCAGCACCACGGCGTCGAGGCCGCCGATGTCGATGCCGAGCTCGAGCGCGTTCGTCGCGGCGATGCCGAGCAGCCGGCCGCTCGCCAGGTCGAGCTCCAGCGCCCGGCGTTCCTCGGGGAGATAGCCCGCCCGGTAGGCGGCGACCCGGCCGGCGAGCTCGGGCGCGGCCGAGGCGAGCCGGCGGCGGGCGTATGGGGCGACGACCTCCGCGCCGCGCCGGCTGCGGGTGAACGCGAGGGTCTGGTGGTTCGAGCGTACGAAGCGGGTGAGGAGCTCGGCCGCCTCGATGTTGGCCGACGCCCGGGCGCCGGAGTGCGCGTCGAGGAGGGGTCGTTGCCAGCACGCGAGCACCCGCTCCGACCGCGGCGACGCGTCGTCGTCGATCTGCTCGACGTCGAGACCGCACAGCGCGCTCGCGAGCTCGCCCGGGTTGCCGATGGTGGCGCTCGCGAAGAAGAACGTCGGTTGCGAGCCGTAGTGCTCGCACAGCCGGCGCAACCGACGCAACACGTGGGCAACGTGTGATCCGAAGATGCCGCGCAGTGTGTGCAGCTCGTCGACCACGACGTACTGCAACCGCATGAGGAACGTGGCCCACCGCTGGTGCGCGGGCAGGATCCCCATGTGCAACATCTCGGGATTGGTGAGAACGACGTTGGCGTTCTTGCGAGCCCAGGCGCGGTCGTCGCCGGCGGTGTCGCCGTCGTAGGTGACGGCGCGCATGCCGGGGACGAGCCATGATCGCAGCGCCCGCAGTTGGTCCTGGGCGAGGGCCTTGGTAGGGAAGAGCAACAACGCGGTGTCGCGACGATCCTCGACGACGGACGAGACGATCGGCGCCTGGTAACACAGCGATTTCCCGGACGCCGTCCCGGTCGCGACGACGACGCTGCGCCGATCGCGGAGCGCGTCGATGGCGGCCGCCTGGTGCGCGTAGAGCTGATGAATGCCGCGAGCCGCGATACGGGCGGCGACCTCGGGGTGCAACGGCGCCGACAGCTGTGCGTAACGGGCCGGCTGCTCGGGGAGTACCTCGCGATGAACGCACCGGCCGATCAGCTCCGGATCGGCGGCGAGCTCGTCGAGCGCGGTGCGCGCGTCTATCTCCGTCGCCCGGATCGGCATCTCCCTTGCACCGGCCGGCATCGAGCCGAGGGTACCGACCGGGTGAGCCGTCAACGTCAGTGCGGGCTTTCGACGATCCCGTCGTCACGGAAGTCGGCGAAGAGCCCCGCCGCGCCTGCGCCCAGTCCCAGACATCCGCCCCCCGTGTACGGCATCGTGATGTTCTGGATCTGGTCGGGGTTCAACGAGAACGCAACCCGCCCGAGGCGGTACAGGTCCTTGATGCCGATGCCGTCGAGCTGGGCATGGCGTCCGAGCAGGGCCAGCAGCTTGAACTCGCCCGGAGCGTTCTGCATCTCCGCTCGGAGCTGGCGCATGGCGTCGAGGATGAGGATTCCCTGGTTGTGGGTGCGGACGATGTCGCTGGTCGGGAAGTCGTGGCGATCGCGCGAGAAGGCGAGGGCCTGTGAGCCGCTCATGTGCTGGAGTCCGGGACTGAAGTACGCACCGGAGTACGTGTCGTGCATCTGCGTCGGGACGTCCACGCCGACGCCGCCGATGCCGTCGACGAGGCCGGTGAAGCCGGCGAAGTCGACGTCGACGACGTACGAGATCTGCACGCCCACGAGGCCCCCGACATCGTCGGCCTGGGCGCGGGGACCCTTGGTGTTGCCGGCATTGATCTTGTCGCCGTTCCAGCACGTGTCGCGCGGGATGTCGATCATCGTCGCTTGGTGCTTGGCCGGATTGACACCGAGGACGTGCAGCGCGTCACCCCGCGCGCCACCGACACCCGGACGTGAGTCGTTGCCGACCAGCAAGATGAAAAAGGGTGATGTCGGGCCGCCGCCGACGCGGTCTGCCGCCGTGAGTGGCGCGATCTTCTCGACCCGCAGATAGGTGGCGCCCGACGCGATGGGAACGTGCACACCCGCCAGCCACGCCGCGAAGATCCCCATGACTCCGAGCACGATCGCGGTCGTAACGGCCGCGATCGCGAGCAAGACGCGCTTCGCTCGGCGCACGAGCCGCCGTTTCACCTTCTGGTTCGCGTTGGTCTCGCTGCTCTCGTTCAAAGTGGTCGCGTTCACGGCGGGGTCACTCACGGTGTCGTCCCTCCCGTCGCGGTCGTGGTGGTGGTACTGCTCGCCGACTTGCGCACCGATTGCACGCGGTACGCGGTGATGAGCCAGTCCTTACCGGTCTGGGCGAACGTCAACTCGATGTGATGGGTGAGCGTCAGGGGTCCGCTCGGGGCGACCGCCTTCACGGTGAGGTCGAAGTTCGTGGCGAGGTAGACGAGCTGGCCGAAGCCTCCCTCGAGCGCCGACAGCTCGACCGGCGTTGCCTTCGCGGAGAAGCTCGCGACCTTTCCGACGTCGCCGTCGGTCAGTGCGCCCTCGTCGGCGCCGGTCGCGCCTGCCTTCACGCCGGCGTCGAACAGCGCCGAGTAGTCCTGAGTGCCGACCTGGCCCCGACCGAGCGGCGCGAACACCGCGGCGTCGATGTACTTCTGCGCCGCGGAGAGAACGGTCTTACCGGTCGTGGTATCGATCGGGATGCTCGACGCACCCGTGCTCTCGATGTCGACTTTGCCGACCTTCAAGGTCGCCGTCGCGACACTGAGTACCAACGGCTTGGTCGTGGCGCTCGCCTGCGCCTTGGACTTGCCACTCGAGCAGGCCGCGAGCGCGAGCGCGAGTACGACCACGCACGCGACGCCGCTCGTGGCCGAGCTGGTTCGGAGGATGCTCGTTCGGAAGGATCGATTGCGGAGCGTCACCGATGACATCTTCTCATCCGCGCGGCGCTAGCCTGGGTATTCGACGTGGAGGCCTGGCGTTGCCCTTACGAAAATTCGTCGAGAAGTTCACCAAACCGGTCGACGAGCAAGACCGTGAGCAGCTGGTCTCGTGGTGCGCCGAGCGCGGTGGCGCGCCGCTCGACGGGCTGGAGCTTCGCCGCCCCGTGCGCATCGTCGGTGAGATCCGCTCGGTTCGCATCGTGCCTCGTGCCGGCGCCGCGTCGCTCGAGGCGACGGTGCAGGACGGCCGCGGCACGGTGACCGCGGTGTTCCTCGGCCGACGCAAGATCGCGGGCCTTTCTCCGGGGCGCCGGGTGCAGCTCGAAGGCGTCGTCACCAAGCACCGCAGCGCCAACAGCGCGCATGACTGCCTCGTGTACAACCCGGTGTATCAGTTGCTGTGAAGCCGGTGAGCGTTCACGGAGAGAACTGCTCGGTTCTCAGCCACCGGTGAGGATCTGACGGACGTCGTCCTCGGAGTCGCTGGTCACCATCGCGAGCACCTCGTCTCCGGACTCGAACACCGTGTCGCCGCGCGGCATCACCACGTGCTCGCCCCGCACGACCGCGACGATGGTCGCGTCGCGCGGGATGTCGAGGTCGCGGATCGCCTTGTCGACGACCGGCGCCCCCTCGGCGAGGGTGACCTCGACCAGCCGGACGTTGCCGCCCTCGAACTGCAGGATCCGAACCAGGCGTCCGACCGACACCGCTTCTTCGACCAGCGCGGTGATGAGGTGTGGAGTCGACACGGACAGGTCGACGCCCCAGTTCTCGTTGAACAGCCACTCGTTCTTCGGGTGATTCACGCGCGCGACGACGCGCGGGACGCCGAACTCCTGCTTCGCGAGCAGCGAGATGACGAGATTGTCCTCGTCGTCGCCCGTCGCCGCGACGACGACGTCGCATTGCTCGAGCCCCGCGACCCGCAACGACGCCACCTCGCACGCGTCGGCGACGATCCACTCGACGCCGGCCGCGGCGTGCGGTTGTACCCGCTGCACCACGTCCTGGTTCTGCTCGATCAGCAGGACCTCGTGACCCGTGTTCACCAGATCGTTCGCGATGAACACCCCGACATTGCCGGCGCCGGCGATCGCGACCCGCATCAATCGCCTCCCGATTCGATATGCGCTTGGAGCTCCTCGAGGCCGTCCATCTCGGAGACGAAGACGAGCACGTCGCCCTCTTGACCGATGAGGTCGGAGGTGACGACCTGCGCCTTGCCGAACCGCGTGACCGCGGTAAGCCAGAACCGGCCCGGCCGGTTGAGCTTGGCGAGCTTCTGGCCGATGGCCTTGGCGGGGATCGTGCGCTCGACGAGCCCGATGCGCCCGGTCGGGTCGACCCAGTCGTGGCTCGTTTCACCCGGCAGCAGCCGGCGGAGCACCTGGTCGGTGGTCCACGCGACGGTTGCAACCGTCGGGATGCCCAGGCGTTGGTAGATCAGTGCGCGGCGCGGGTCGTAGATCCGGGCGACCACGTGCTCGATGCCGTAGGTCTCGCGTGCGATGCGTGCGCACAGGATGTTCGAGTTGTCGCCGTTCGTCACAGAGGCGAAAGCCCCTGCCTGCTCGATCCCCGCCTGCGCGAGGTGATCGCGGTCGAACCCGAAGCCGACGACCGTCGTGCCCGCGAACTCCGTCCCCAGGCGACGGAAGGCGCGGGCGTTCTTGTCGACCACTGCGACGGTGTGCCCGCCCTGGACGAGCGCGCCGGCGAGCTCGCTGCCGACCCGACCGCATCCGATGACGACGACGTGCAAGACCGGCCTCCCGTCCCAAGCAGTGACCGCGGATGCTACGGCGTCAGTGGGCGACGAAGTGAAACCGGGTACGGGGTTCGCGCGGGCGGCGATGGCATGCTGGCGCCCGACAACGGCGAGCGTGGACGGGACGACTGTGCTCGACAGCTTCAAACGCGTGCTCGTAGGGCGCCCCTTGGCGACCTCGGAGCAGGAACACCAGCGGATCATCAAGACGATCGCGCTGGCAGTGTTCTCCTCCGACGCGATCTCTTCGACCGCGTACGCGACGCAGGAGATCCTCCTCGTCGTCGCGGTCGGCGGCTCGGGCCTCACCCTCGGGCTCTCGAAGCTCGTACCGATCTCAATCGTTGTCGCCGTCCTGCTCGCGATCGTCGTGACGTCGTATCGCCAGACGATCTTCGCGTATCCGAGTGGAGGAGGTTCCTACGTCGTCAGCCGCGAGAACCTCGGTCCGTCGGCGGCGATGGTCGCCGGCGCATCGCTGCTCGTCGACTACATCCTCACCGTCGCGGTCTCGGTGTGCGCGGGGGTGCGCGCGATCACGTCGATCCCCGCGCTGCACTCCTTGACGAACGAACGGGTGCTGCTGTGTCTCGCGGCCATCGCATTGATCACTGTCGCGAATCTGCGCGGCATCAAGGAATCGGGTCGCATCTTCGCCCTGCCCACGTACCTCTACATCTCGGTGCTGACCGGCCTCGTCGGCTGGGGTCTGGCCCACGAGTTCCACCTGTTCGGCCTGCACTCGTTCGCGACGATCTCGTTCGCCGACGTGACCAAGAATCTCAGTCCGCACGACGTCGCGCAGCTGCGCAGCAACCTCAGGATCGGCGCCGAGACGGTCGGGACGCTCGGGTTGTTCCGGTTGATGCGCGGGTTCTCGTCGGGAGCGGTCGCGCTCACGGGCGTCGAGGCGATCTCGAACGGCGTCCCCGCGTTCCAGCGCAACGAGTCGCGGAACGCCGCGATCACGCTGGTGTGGATGGGAGTGATCCTGGGCGGCCTGTTCCTCGGGGTGTCGGTCCTGGCCCACCACCTGCACCCGATCCCGCTCGAGACCGGCGAATCGGTGTTCTCGCAGATGGGCCGCACGGTGTACGGGCAAGGCGTCCTTTACTACGTGCTGCAGGGCGCGACCGCGGCGATCCTCACCCTGGCCGCGAATACTGCCTACGCCGACTTCCCGCGGCTGTCGTCCATCATCGCCCGCGACGGTTACCTGCCGCGTCAGCTCGCGAACCGAGGCGACCGCCTCGTCTTCAGCAACGGCGTGTTGGTGCTCGCGATCGCCGCGAGCGTGCTGGTCGTCATCTTCGGCGGCAACGAGTCGAACCTCATCCCGCTGTACGCGGTCGGGGTGTTCACGTCGTTCACACTTTCGCAGTCGGGAATGGTGCGTCACCACCAGAAGGAACGCGAGCCCGGTTGGCGCCGCAACATCGCGGTGAACGCCCTGGGAGCGGTATCGACGCTGATCGTCACGCTCATCATCGCGACCTCGAAGTTCACCGAGGGTGCGTGGGTCTCGATCCTGGTCGTGCTGATGGTGATCGCGCTGTTCCGCGGCATTCATTCGCACTACGCCACCGTTGCCGAGAGCTTGAAGGCCGACCTCGACTTCAAGCCGCGGCGCATGAACCACACGGTCGTCGTGCTCGTCGGCAGCGTGCATCGCGGCGTGCTCGAAGCCCTCGCCTACGCGCGATCGTTGCAGCCGAACCGGTTGCTCGCGGTGACGGTCGTGTCCGACGAAGAGGAACAGGAGCACATCGAGCGCGAATGGTCGGAACGCCATATCGACGTTCCCCTCGAGATCGTGCACTCGCCGTACCGCGAGCTGTCGCGCCCGATCCTGCGCTTCATCGACGAGCTCGACGCGCGCTACGAGAACGACATCATCACGGTCGTGGTCCCGGAGTTCGTCGTGGGCTCGTGGTGGGGGCAGCTGTTGCACAACCAGAGCGCCTTGCTCTTGAAGGGCCGGCTGCTCTTCCGCAAGGGAACCGTCGTCACGTCGGTCCCGTACCACTTGAACTGATCGGCTGAATTCGTAGGCGTGAATTGATTGACTTTTCAGTGGGCGAAACTTAGATTATCGGCCATCGAAGGCCAGATGGAAGCCCTCTCCAAAACCGATCGCGAGGCATTGAAGGCGATCTACCGCCTGGCGCGCGACGGCGATGCCCACACCGGGGTGCTGGCCGAGCGGCTCGGGCTGTCGCCGGGCACGGTCACCGCGACGGTCAAGCGTCTGGCCGACCGCGGTCTCGTCGACCACAAGCCCTACAAAGGTGTCGAGCTGACCGCCGGCGGGCGCCGCGCCGCGCTCGCCTCGATGCGCCGGCACCGCATCATCGAGCGGTTCCTGGCCGACATGCTGGGGTACGCCTGGAACGAGGCCGACCGGCTCGCGACGAGCTTCGAGCACGAGATCCCCCAAGAAGTCGAGGATCGCCTGTTCGTCGCGCTGCACCGGCCCGAGACTTGCCCGCATGGTTTCCCGATCCCCGCGAAGGAGACCGCAGAGCTACCGCTCATGCCGCCC
>DATCCI010000049.1:0-6376 GCA_036511415.1 Acidimicrobiia bacterium | reverse complement strand
CACGACCTGCGTTCCGTCGGGCGACCAGCGCGCGAGATCCGCGCTCACGTCGTCGGGAGAGAGCGCGACGGCAGGCGTCGCGCCGTCGGCGCTCGCGACCCGGACACGCATCTGGTAGCGGTTGCGCTCCCGGTCTACTCGCTGAACCGAGAACGCCACCCGAGAACCGTCGGGCGACAGGCGTGGATCGGACGCAGAGACGAGAAGGCCAATGTCGTCGGGTTGCAAGCCGAGCATCACTCGAAGCTACCGGGCGCGGCCGCTCCCGCGTACGGATCGCGTCACGCGTCGAAGTGTGGGGATCCCTGGTGTGCCGTCTGCTTCACATGCGCAACAGGCGGCACACCAAGGACCGGCGAAAGGTCTCGGTTGCCATCACCGCTTCCCGGCCTTGTGACAGAGGAGATCTGGTGTGTCGCCGAGCGGCGCGCGTACAAAACTGCATCGATCGGAACTCGTCGAAGAAGCGCGGATCCGAGCAGAACACGCGCCCCATAGCGCGCCCGAGACGCCCCGCGCGCAACCCCGATGTGCCGACAGGGGACACCCCAGTAGCAGCATTTCGCGAGTCGAATGGAACGTGCTTCGAGGCGCAGCTTGAGACGGGCGTGCGATGCCGCCGCGGGGATCGGGCGCTTCAGCCCGAAGACCGTCCGAAACCCCGTCGCGTGATCGGCCCGCACCAAAGGGCCCCGAGCCGGCGCTCGGACGGCAGTGGGTTCTGCGCGCGCCGGGACACACGTCGGCGGATAGATCGCGGTTGAGAGGTCGAGGCGGGCGGCTCGTATGCACCGCGCCGGCCGGTCGCCGACCCTACGAGTACGCGTTCAAGAGGTGCTGAGTGCCTCAATCTGAGTTGTCGGAATGAGACTCCTTTCAGGAACGCAGCGGCTGGCCTGCCGTCTTGTACGAGTCGGGAGGTCCGGTGTGCTGAGCGAGATGGGCGCCTGATCGCGGCGTGCATGGTGCGTTTCGGTGGGTTTGAGCGTGCGGAGAGCGTCGGCTCACCGTTAGGTCGTACAGTTCGGGCAACTTGCGTGCAGGGGCGTGGGCGAATCGAGGTGCGGGGATCATGTCGAGGCGGGCGTGGTTGATCGTTGCGGTGGTCGTGATCGTGTTCGCGGCCGGCATCACCGTGGGGGTGACTGTTCTCGGGAACCGGTCGTCCGCGGCGGCCGTCACGCTCGAACCGAACACGAGCACGGGCACCAATCCGTTCACGAGCTCGGTGGCGATCAACCCGGTCGCGCTGCCCGCGAACGTGCAAGGGGTCACGGCCGCGACGCGCAAGACCCTGTCGACGAACTCGAAGACACATACGCTCGTCGCGACCGGTACCGCACCGGGTCTGTATGGCGGCAGCGGCAACACACATGTCTGCGACGCGCAACAGCTGGTCGGGTTCTTGCAGCAACATCCCGACAAAGCAGCTGCCTGGGCCGGGGTGCTCGGCATCACGACCAGCAAGATCGCCGACTATGTGGCCACGCTGACGCCGGTGTTGTTGACCAACGATACGCTCGTCACCAATCACGGCTACCGCAACGGTCACGCCACGACGCTGCAGTCGGTGTTGCAGGCCGGCACCGCGGTCATGGTCGACGCGACCGGCACCCCGCGCGTGAAATGCAATTGTGGCAACCCGCTCACTCCCGCGGATCCCACCGTCACGACGGCACGGCTACGGGGAGCGGGCTGGCCGGGCTACACGCCTACCCAGGTCACAGTCGTCAACGCCGGGCCAGTGACCCAATCGTTCACGCTCGTCAACATCACAACCGGCGACACCTACACCCAACCCGTCGGCAACGGCGGCGGAGAATTCGTCGCCAGCAGCAGCACCAGCATCTTCACCAGCACCGACGGCACGACATGGACGAAGACCACGAGCATCCCCGACTACGCGAGCGGAGTGGTCTCGGCGGCCGACAAGTTGCTGGCCGTCGCCGACTCGGCTGGCCGGACCGTCGTCTGGAGCGTTGGTAACGGCGGCTCGACGCACATCGCGATATTGCCTGGGACATCGTCGGACATCGACTACGGCGGCGGCCGGTGGGTTCTGACGACGGTCCAGAACACCCCGTCCGGATACGGCGCCGGCTCGATATACACGAGCACCGACGCGAGCAACTGGACCAAGGCCGACGTGACAGTGCGCACCGCCGATTACGGCTCCGGTTCGGGCAATCGCGTACCCGTGGCTTACGGCAACGGCATGTGGCTCGCCGTCGGCAGCCAACCGAGCGACATGTACACGAGCAGGGACGGGTTGCACTGGGCGCTGAACGGCAGCCACGCCGATTATGGGTACGGCCTCGCGCTTGCGTTCG
Organism: Acidimicrobiia bacterium; assembly: GCA_036511415.1. Taxonomy (GTDB): domain Bacteria; phylum Actinomycetota; class Acidimicrobiia; order IMCC26256; family PALSA-610; genus PALSA-610. The sequence goes on along the minus strand of DATCCI010000049.1, from coordinate 4,046 downwards.
GCGCCGGCGAGTGGGTGCTCGGCACGGACGCCGGCACGATCACGAGCCATGACACTGTGTCGTGGACGCCCGCGTCGCACGCCGGGCTCCGCGACCGGATGATCCGCGCCGTCGCGTACGGGAACGGCAAATGGCTGGCAACCGGCTACCCCGGTGATCCCGTCTCGAACTTGAAGCCCACGCTTTTCTCCAGCACCGACGCGACGAGTTGGACGCCCGCCGAGCAGACGTTCGTGCCCGACGCGCTGACATTCGGCGGCGCGCCCTCGACTGCGGGCGGCGCGTCATCGCCGAGCACGCCGACAACGACCGCCCCGCCTCAGGCGGCGACGACAACAACTACGAAGCCGTCGTCGTCCGCATCGAGCCTCTCGGGGATCGACTGGAGGAACTACACATACAAGGACCTCGCGTGCGGAACCGACAAGCTAGTGAAGTTCACCAACGGTGCGTGGGTGCCGCCGTCGAACGGCCCGGCGACTTGCTACGGGATGTCGTTCGTCTCGGTCGACTTCGCCGACGTCACCGGCGACGGCGTCCCCGACGCGATCGTCAACCTGCAGGGACACGCATCCGGCGTCATCGAAGGGGAGAGCTCATGGACGACCGTGTTCACGGCGAGCCCGAGCGGTCCTGTGAACCACGGGTACCTCTACGGCGTCTCGTTCCCTCCGTACTCGGCCGGGATCACGACGTGGACGCCGCACCTCGTAGGCAGTGATCCCAACTGTTGTCCGAGCCAATTCCAGAAGGACGCCTACACGTACTCGAACGGGAAGTTCACCAAGTCGGGAACGACGTACGTCCCGGCGAACCAGTTGCCGAAGCGATAATCGAGGGCGGGCACGGGTCGATGAGTGACAGGAGTACCAGCGGTTTCTGCGTCAACTGCGGCGCAGCCGTGGTTGCTCGCGCGAGGTTCTGTCCGAGCTGGGGCACCCAGCGAGCGGTCGCAACCGCCCGCGCCCGTCGGTTGGCATCTGGTTCGAACCGTCGTCGAACCGACCTTGCTGCAATCGATCGCGAAGGCCCCAGTCCCGCGATCTGAGACACTCCGGACGTGGGTTTAGGGATGCATGTTCCGGGACACTCTTAGCCGACGCGAGGTTGGGTGCCGAGTGCCGGGTTGGCCGTAAGTTTGGGTCGTGCCGCTGCCGCGCACGTGGTAGGCGAGCTCGCCGACGGCGCCGAGCAGGTCCTCTATGGCAACACATCCCGCAGGACCTCACCTAACCGAGTAGGAGCAATTTTGATGTCGAACGCGCATGAGATCGAAGCACAGCAACGGCAAACCTGGGACCGTTTCTCCGGCGGGTGGTCGAAGTGGGACGCGATGGTGCTCACCTGGCTGAGGCCGGCGGGGGACGAGATCATCCGTTCGCTTGAGTTGCGCGAGGACGGCGATCATCTTGACGTCGCGGCGGGCACTGGCGAGCCGGGGCTTTCGATCGCGGCGCTCCTTCCTCGGGGTCGGGTGGTGCTGACCGATGTGTCGTCGGGGATGCTCGCCGCTGCCCAAGCGAACGCGACCGCACGGGGCCTGCGGAACGTCGAACTGCGCGAGTGCGGCGTTGATGCGCTGCCGTTCGACGACGCGTCGTTCGACACGATCAGCTGCCGGTTCGGGCTCATGTTCTTTCCCGACCTTCCCGGCGCGGTCGCAGAGATCTTGCGGGTGCTCCGCCCGGGTGGGCGACTGTCGACGGCAGTGTGGGCCGAGTCAGCCGACAATCCGTGGGCGACGATTCCGATGGCCGCAATCAGCGCCGAGGTCGACGTCCCCGCGCCGACGCCGGGCGCTCCGGGACTATTCCGCTGCGCTGCTCCTGACGCGATCGCGGCTGTGTTCCGCGACGCGGGACTGCGTGACGTCGTCGAGACCGACGTGCGAGGCACCCTTGACGCTCCGAGCGCCGAGGACTACTGGACGTTCATGACCGAGATCGCGGCCCCCGTTGTCGGCGGGCTCAGCCTCGCCGACGACGCAACGCGGGCACGGATCACGGCGAGAACACTCGAGCAGATCCGGCCGCTGGAAGTCGACGGCAAACCGAGCATCCCGTTCCACGCTCGCTGCATCACCGGCACCAAGTAGCCAACCCAGCACAGACTGACCGCCCGCGCCGCACTTCAGCCCAGCAGGCCGAGGCGCGTAGCCGGCGATGGGAGACACCGCCGGCGCGACATATTGAGACGCGCGTTCGGGGACGGTCTGGCTACTCGCATGCCTGGATCGATGTATCTTGTGGGTGCCGAAAACTCGTCCGGGTGCGGTGACCTGCGGTTTCGCGGGGGCGAGTGACGGGGTTCGGACGCTGCGAGGATCGGCGAGTAGCTCGGTTCTGCCGTCTCGTCCGCCTGCATCAACCTGTTGGTGCTGCGCGGCCGCACCGATCGTTCCAAGGATGTCGAGATCCTCGTGTTGCGTCACCAACTCGCCGTCCTGCAACGCCAGCACCCACGTCCGCGGTTCGCGCCCGACGACCGCGCCATCCTCACTGTGCTCGCGCGGGTGCTCGGTCGTGAACGGTGGTTGCTCTTCTTGGTGAAGCCCGACACGCTGTTGCGTTGGCATCGGCGACTCGTCGCGAAGCACTGGACCTACCCGCACCGGTCCGGCCGACCCACGACCGCGCTCGAGATTCGTCGCACGGTTCTGCGTTTCGCGCGGGAGAACCCGACGTGGGGCTACCGGCGCATCCACGGCGAACTCACCCGACTCGGCATCACCTTCGCCGCATCGACGGTGTGGGCGATCCTCAAACGAGCAGGTATCGACCCCGCACCAGGCCGGTCGTCAGACTCGTGGACCACGTTCCTGCGCAACCAAGCGGCCGGCATCATCGCCTGCGACTTCTTCACTATCGACACGGTGCTGTTACGCCGCTACTACGTACTGTTCTTCATCGAACTCGACCGCCGCCGCGTGCATCTCGCCGGCATCACCAAGAACCCGACCGGCGCCTGGACCACCCAAGCCGCCCGCAACTTCTGCATGCGTGCCGAACCGACAATCCGATTCTTGATCCGCGACGGCGCCGGCCAGTTCCTCGCCGGCTTCGACGACGTGTTCCGCGGCGAGGGCGCCACGATCATCCGCACCCCGCCCTACACGCCGGTCGCGAACGCCTACGCCGAACGATGGGTCGGCACCGTCCGCCGCGAACTCTGCGACCGGACCCTCATCTGGAACCAGCGACACCTCCAACAGCTCCTCGTCGAGTACGTCGAGCATTACATCGCGCACCGACCACACCGCAGCCTCGGTCAACGCGCACCGAACACTGCCGAAGCTGTCGAGTATCGACCCGGCCAGCCCATCCGACGACACGCCACCTGCAACGGACTCATCAACCAATACCGCCAAGCAGCCTGATTCCCGACAACGGCAAACCCGACACCGGCCACACCAACCTTCGACGCGCCCGCACCCCGACCACGCACTTCACAACACGCCGGCAACGCTCCTTCACGGAGCACCGGACGAGTAATCGGCACCCACAGGACGAGTTTTCGGCACCCACACGCAGTGCCCGAACCGTGCCGATCAAGCCCGCGCGAAACCGCACGTCACCGCCCCGGACAGCATTTTCGGCACCCACATGGTCTCAGTGAAGGAAGCCGAGCGCTCGGGCGTCGCGCTGGAGTGTGTCGCGGAAGTTGGGGTGAGCGATCCGGATGAGTGCGGTCGCGCGTTGCGCGATGGTCCGGCCGCGAAGCTCAGCGACGCCGTATTCGGTGACGACGTGATCGACGGTGTTCTTCATAGTCGTGACCGGGGCGCCGGGGCAGAGTCGGGAAACGATGCGCGAGACGGCTTCGTCGCCGGTGGTCGAGTGTAAGACGACGAAACCCATCCCGCGATCGCTGTACATCGCGCCGCGCGCGAAATCGGTCTGCCCGCCGCTGCCAGAGTGATACCGACCGGCGATCATCTCCGAGTTGCACTGACCGAGCAGGTCAACTTCGATGGTGGCGTTTATCGACACGAAGCAATCCTCGCGGCCGATCACCCGCGGATCGTTCACCCAGTCGACGGGCAGGAA
>DATCCI010000048.1:0-9309 GCA_036511415.1 Acidimicrobiia bacterium | reverse complement strand
CCGCGTCGGCGCGTGCCCAGTGCTGGATGGTGACGCCGGGCTCGTCGGGTGACGAGAAGACCGCCGCGAGCCCGACCACGAGAACCGAGACCGCGACCAGCGCGATCACAACCTCTTTCACGAGGTCGTAGGGTCGGGTCGGTCCGCGCCACGCAGATGCGGCTGGGTCTTGAACAGGTTGCGTCACGATGCGTCCATCGCATGTCGCGCGTCGATGAGGTTCCCGTTGGCGTCGACGCCGATCGGTGCGACCACGCCACGCCGACGCACCATTACCAGATGCAATACAACGATCGCTCCGACCGCGACCGGCAGCAACAGCACGTGCCATAGCAGCATCTGACCGAAGTCGAGGACGTTCCAGAAGGCACCGATACCGACCGAGTTCATTCCATCCTTGGCCTGGGTTGCGATCCACTGCGAGTCGAAGTTGGACTGGATCACGTAGCCGGTGAACGCCGTGCCGATTGACGCGAGGAACGCGATCGCGCCCGTCATCCACGTCAACGCCCTTCGTCCACGCCAGGCCGCCATGAAGAACTGCCCCCACAGGTGGATGACCATGAAGAAGAAGAACAGCTCAACGCTCCACAAGTGCATGCTGTTGACGTAATGCCCGAGCGCAGAGTCATGCCACCACTGCGGGCCCTTCAACGCGAGAACCGACCCGGACGCGACGACCACGACCAGCGCCGCGAGTGTGAGGACTCCGAACACGTAGATCCACGACGCGACATACGCCGGTTGACGATCCGGAAGCAGCTTCTCGGGCGGCATCTCGGCGACTGCGCGGCGCCGCAGCGCCGCCGACCAGCTCCCGCGGGACCCGCCCGTCATCGGCGCCTCGGACGGCGAGTCGGTCACGACCGTTCTCCGTCTGCCGGCTCTCGATCGTGAGGCTTTGGGAACGGGACAACGAGCGCCAACAGAAAGACGAACACCATCAACGCGATGACGACCAGGTTCGCCACCGAGAGTTGGATCACCCACCAGTGGATGTAATGGCCCGGCTTGTCGAGATTCACAACACTCGCCAACACGCCTGCCAAGACGGGCCTCCCTCGGACCGCGAACTGCGTCGTACGTCTTGTCTACGGTTGCTCCGACGTGTCCACACCTGAACTCACACCCGGCAATACGCGAAGGCGAGGCCGTTACGTGCTGGCTGCCGTTGTCGCGGTTCCACGCGAAGGTCGCCACCGGTGTTATACAGCCGGATCAACATCGCGCATGCCGACGACATGTCGCGAATCACGAGTGTGTGACCATGTCGGGTGGCGTAGCGGGTCGCGTCGACGAGTGCGCGATATCCGGCGGAGTCCATGAAGGTCACGCCCGAACAATCGATGCTGACGAGCGCCTCGTCCGAACTGTCGATCGCGTCGCGAAGATGCGCGTGAAACGACGCGACGGTCGACCGGTCGATCTCTACGAGCGCGGTGCAGGTTCCGAGCATTGCCTTGCCCCGTTTCGTATGGGGCGAGGAGCCGGGGTCCGGGGCTCGGTCGCGGTATGGCAGTATTTCTGGCGAGAACCTACACCCCGATGCGCGCGAGAAGAGGGCGGTCCGAAAGGGTTCGCCCCGACCTCGCGGATCGTGATGCGAGGTGGGGTATATGGTCGGTGTCAGAGCGGTCGAGAGTTCATGTCGTGGGTCTCGAGCGGCGGATACACGTTGCAGGTAACCGCAATCGATGCTCCAACGCTGGACACGAGCGGATCCAGCGAGTTGCAGATGACCCTGCAGCTCTACTCGCCGAGCACTCCCGCATCGACCACAGCGTCGAAGCCCTGAGAACACCAGTCCTCGATACCCAAGAATGACGGGAGATTGAACATGAGCGACGACAAGGTATTCGACGCGGTGCGAGAGGCCGCCGGCGCGAACGGCGTGTTCGATCTGGCTCAGATCACGACCTTCACCGGGCACCGACTCGGAGATCATGTCCATCCACGCGAGGTCACTATCAGCGTGCGTGACTCCGGAAACGTGGCGGATCCCGGCCGCTGGTCCGTGCTCGTGACCGACGAGGACGGCAGGGTCGCAGGCGGTAAGAACGAGACTGAACTTCGATCCGCCCTCGACACCATGCAATGGTCATTGCTCGACGCAGAGAAAGACTGAACGATCAGCGCGCGACGATCGCGTAACCGCTCGCGATTGGTTGGCGCGGGCTCGGGTATATCGTTCGGGTTTGCCGGCATGGGTACGCTCGTGCCGTCGATGCTGCTCCGGACCCCGGCGGCGCGTTGAGTGCCGCGCTGAACAAGGGGTTTCGCAATGGCTGTTCTGGTAACCGTGGTGGTCGTGTTGGCTCTGCTGGCGATGATCGTGGTCGCGATGTCGCTTCGCATCGTCAAGCAGTACGAGGCCGGCGTCCTCTTCCGGTTGGGGAGGGTGATCGGCGTTAAGCAACCGGGCCTGACGTTCATCATCCCCGCGATCGACGTCATGCGTCGGGTGTCCATGAGGATCGTGACCATGCCAATCCAGTCCCAAGGCATCATCACCCGCGACAACGTCAGCGTCGACGTCTCCGCAGTCGCCTACTACCGCGTCGTCGACGCGACAAAGGCGGTCGTCGCGATCGAGAACGTCGCGTCGGCCATCAACCAGATCGCGCAGACGACGTTGCGCAAGGTTGTCGGTCAGCACACCCTCGACGAGACCCTCGCAGAGACGGACCGCATAAATGTGAACATCCGCGAGATCCTCGACGTCGCGACCGAGGATTGGGGTGTCGTCGTAACGCTCGTCGAGCTCAAGGACATCCAGCTTCCCGACAGCATGAAACGCGCAATGGCCCGCCAGGCCGAGGCCGAGCGGGAGAAACGCGCGAAGATCATCGCAGCCGAAGGTGAAGCACTCGCCGCCGCCGCGCTCGGCGAGGCGTCCGACACCATGATGGCGCATCCACTCGCATTGCAACTCCGCAATCTGCAGAGCCTCGTGGAGATCGGCGTCGACAAGAACACCACCGTCGTCTTCCCGGCACCACTGATGAGCACCATTCAGGAGCTCGGCGCGTTCCTGGCACGCGAGGCTGCAGCCGTCACATCGGTGGCACAGCCGACGCCGAACGCTCCGGCGAACGGGGGCCATCCCGCGGGTTCCAGATGAGTTTCGTGGATAGGCGTCGAACATCTACTTCCATACGACCGCATGGAGCTGGGGCGTTTGCTACCGGGCCATCTTTGCCGCGGAAGCGACAGCTGGCGGTTGGTCAGTGTGCGAACGGTGTTCTGTCGCCGCCGTGCTCTTGCCCTGCGTGCCCTCACTCTTGACGGGGTCGATGATTCGGTAGGCAAGCAACTTCAGGCGGTCGTTGACGAGGAACCATACGACTGCGTAGCCCCAGACGAAGGCTGCCCAACCCCAGCCGAGGGGCGTCATGAACAGGCCGTAGACCGCGATCAACGTGGCGATGGCTTGGGTTCCGAGCACGGCGATCCAGAGGATGCGGGCGGGGCGTATGGACCAGAACGGGCGGCGGGTGCGGGTCAGGAAGATCGTCAGGTGCCCGGCGACGGACAGCTTCAGGTACATCAGGGTCTGGACATGGGCGCGGTCGAGATGAAAGACGCGCTCACCGAGATAGAACAAGCCGAAGGCGGAGACGACTCCGATGACTCCGAGCACGGTGGAGACTCCGAGCACGACGCGCATGTTCCATGCTTCGGGCTGATCCTTGTAGTGCACGTTGTCGTAGGCGATGGACAAGATGGCGCCATCGTTGAGCAGCGCCAGCATCACGATCATGATCGCGGTTACGGGATAGAAGTTGAAGATCAGGATCGCGAGTGTCATGAACAGCAGCACGCGCAGCGTCTCGGCGATGCGGTAGATCGCGTAGCTGTTCATCCGCTGGAAGATCTTTCGGCTTTCCTTGATCGCATCGATGATCACTGACAGGCCGGGAGTTGTCAGCACGATGTCTGCGGCCGCGCGCGCCGCGTCCGTCGCGCCCGACACGGCGATGCCGCAATCGGCTTTCTTCAGCGCGGGCGCGTCGTTGACGCCGTCACCGGTCATGCCGACGATGTGGCCGCGCTTTTGCAGGACGTCAACGATGTGAAACTTGTGCTCGGGGAACACCTGAGCGAAGCCATCGGCGTCCTCGATGGACTCGGCGACCACCGCCGTCTCGTCATGCTTGACGTCACCGAGACCGGCCGCATCGAGGATGTCGGTGCCCAGCCCGACCTTCTCGGCCGTCTCCTTGGCGATGGCAAGCGCATCGCCCGTCACCATCTTGACCGTGACGCCCATCCGCCGCGCGGTGGCGATGGTTGCCACGGCGTCGTCGCGCGGCGGGTCGAACAGCGGCAGCACACCCAAGAATCGCCAGTCGCCATCGCCGTCGGCGCGAGCCACGCCCAACGACCGAAACCCGCGGGCGGCGAAATCGCCGACGGCCTTGTCCACCGCCGGCTGCACCTGCGTGGAGTCGCCAGCCAGGGCAAGGATCACCTGTGGCGCACCCTTGCTGACCCTGAACGTGGTGCCGTCCGCGGCCTTGACGGTGGCCTCGGTGCGTTTGTGTACCGGGTCGAAAGGTTGGAAATGAACCACCCGATAGCCAAGCAGTGCGTTGTTGTCCGGCAGGCCGCCAAGGACGGCCGCGTCGATGGGGTCGTCGTTGTCGGCCCGCGACGCGAGGGCGGCGTCGAGGATGACCTGCGCGGCGTCGACGTCGTTCACCGTGAACAGACCACCCAGGGTCAGCTTATTCTGGGTCAGGGTGCCGGTCTTGTCCGCGCACAACACGTCCACACCGGCCAGCTCCTCGATCGCAACGAGCCGGCTCACGATCGCTTGTTTCTTCGCGAGGATGCGCGCGCCGACGGCCATCGTCACCGACAGCACGGTCGGCATCGCGACGGGGATCGCGGCGACGGTCAGCACCAACGCGAACTGCAGCGTGGTGAGGATCGGGTCGCCGCGCAGGATCGCGACCGCGATGATCACCGTGACCAGCGCCACCGCGAGAACGATCAGGTAGTTCCCGATCTTCAGCACCGCGCGCTGGAAATGGCTGACGGTGTGCGCCTCCTGCACGAGTTCGGCCGTCTTGCCGAAGTACGTGTTCGCACCGGTCGCATATACCAGTGCACCTATTTCGCCCTGACGAATGATCGACCCCGAGAACACCGCCTCCCCCGGCGTGCGGGTCGCCGGCAACGACTCGCCCGTCAAGGCGGACTGATCCACCTCGACCGGATCACCCGCGAGCAGCCGCGCATCCGCCGGCACGATGTCGCCCAGCCGGACGCGGATAACGTCGCCGGGCACCAACTCACTCGCCGCTGACGTCATCCAACTCCCGTCACGTCTCACCCGGGCTTTGATCGCCAACTTGGCCTTCAGGGCCTCGATGGCATTCCCCGCCTGGCGTTCCTCCCAGAATCCGACCAGCGCGTTGGAGACGAGCAGCACCAAGATGATGAAGAAGTCGGGCCAGTGCCGGGCCGCCGCCGACAGGATCACTGCGCCTTCGATCATCCACGGGATCGGACCCCAGAAATACGTGAGGAACTTCAGGAACGCGCTGGGTTTCTTCTCTTCGATCTCGTTCGGCCCGTATTGGGTCAGCCGTTTCTGCGCCTCGGCTTGACTCAAGCCGTCGGGCGACGACCCCAAACGCTTCTCCACCTCCGCCACGGGAAGTGACTTCAGATCGTCGTTCGCGGCGGGTTGATCTGGGGCCGGCGCACTCACCGAGAGTCACCCCACTTCCAGTTCCGGATCTCGGGCATGTCCTGACCGTGCGTGTCGATGTACTGCTTGTGCTCGACGAGCTTGTCCTGGACAGTCTGTTTCAGGTAGTCGCCCCGGGAACCCAGATGCGGGAGCCGGTCGATCACGTCTTGCACCAAGTGAAATCGGTCGAGACGGTTCTGCACCCTCATGTCGAAGGGGGTCGTGATCGTTCCCTCTTCGTTGTAGCCACGGACATGCAGGTTCGCGTTGGTGCGGCGGTAGGCAAGCCGGTGGATCAGCCACGGGTAGCCGTGGAACGCGAAGATGATGTGCTTGTCCGTCGTGAACAGCGAGTCGTAGTCCTTGTCGCTGAGCCCGTGCGGATGTTCGGTGTCGGGCTCCAGCTTCATGAGATCCACGACGTTGACGACCCGGATCTTCAGATCGGGGAGATTTTGGCGAAGGATCGAGACCGCGGCCAACACCTCCAGCGTCGGTGTGTCTCCGCAGCAGGCCATAACAACATCCGGTTCGCCGTCTTGGTCGTTGCTGGCCCATTGCCAGATGCCGATCCCTTCGGTGCAATGCACGACGGCTTCTTCCATCGTCAGCCATTGGGGGAGCGCATGTTTCCCCGCGACGACGACGTTGACGTAGTCGCGACTGCGTAGGCAGTGGTCGACGACGCTCAACAGACAGTTGGCGTCGGGTGGGAGGTAGACGCGGACGATGTCGGCTTTCTTGTTGACGACGTGATCGAGGAAACCGGGATCCTGGTGCGTGAAACCGTTGTGGTCCTGCTGCCACACGTGCGACGCGAGGAGATAGTTCAAGGAGGCGATCGGCCGTCGCCACGGCAGTTCCTTCGTGACTTTGAGCCACTTGGCGTGCTGGTTGAACATCGAGTCGACGATGTGGATGAAGGCTTCGTAGCAATTGAACAGACCGTGGCGGCCGGTGAGGAGGTAGCCCTCGAGCCAGCCCTCGCACTGGTGTTCGCTGAGCATCGAGTCGAGCACGCGTCCCGACGGCGCCAGGAACTCGTCGTTCGCCTGCGTGCTCGCATCCCACTGACGGTTGGTCACCTCGAAGACGGCACCCAGGAGATTCGAGAGGGTTTCGTCGGGACCGAAAACCCGGAAGTTCCGCTGCTGCGCGTTCAGGGTGACGACATCGCGCAGCAACTGGCCCAGCACAAGGGTGTCGTGGGCGTCGACTGCACCCGGCGAGGGCACCGTCACGGCATGCTCGTGGAAGTCCGGCATGCGCAGCTCGCGGAGCAAGATGCCGCCGTTGGCGTGGGGGTTGGCGCCCATGCGTTGGTCGCCCTCGGGTGCCAGCTCGGCCAGCTCGGCGAGGAGTCGGCCGTCGTCGTCGAAGAGTTCGTCGGCCTTGTAGCTCTGCATCCACCGCTCCAGTTGTGCAACGTGGTCGGGATGCTCGGCGTCGACCAAGAGCGGCACCTGATGGGAACGGAAGGTCCCCTCGATCTGCAGTCCGTCGACGATCTTGGGTCCGGTCCAGCCTTTCGGCGATTTCAGGACGATCATCGGCCAGCGCCGCCGCGTGACGCCTCCCTGGTTACGGGCGTCGTCTTGAATCTCCCGGATGGCCGCGATTGCCTCGTCGAGCGCGCCGGCCATGCGTTGATGCATTGCCCCCGGCTCGTGACCCTCCACGAAGAGCGGCTCCCAACCGCACCCGCGGAAGAACTGCTGCAGCTCGTCAGCTTCGACGCGGGCCAGCACGGTCGGGTTGCTGATCTTGTAGCCGTTGAGGTGCAGGATCGGCAGCACCGCTCCGTCGGAGATCGGGTTCAGGAACGAGTTGGACCGCCACGAGGTCGCCAACGGACCGGTTTCGGCTTCGCCATCGCCGACAACGCACGCGACAATCAGGGACGGATTGTCGAACGCGGCACCGAACGCGTGGCTCAGTGAATAGCCGAGCTCGCCGCCCTCGTGGATCGACCCGGGCGTCGTCGGCGCGACGTGGCTGGAGATCCCGCCCGGAAACGAGAACTGGGTAAAGAGCTTCTTGAGACCGGCCTCGTCCTGACTGACGTCGGGATAGATCTCGGTGTAGGTCCCCTCGAGATACGTATTGCCGACCAAGGCTGCGCCGCCATGACCAGGACCGGCGACGTAGAACATGTCGAGGTCGTGCTTCTTGATGACCCGGTTCAAATGCACGTAGATGAAGTTCTGACCTGGCGTCGTGCCCCAATGCCCGACGACAAGCGGCTTGACGTCCGACAGTTGCAACGGCCGCTTGAGCAGCGGGTTGTCATAAAGATAGAGCTGACCCACCGACACATAGTTCGCGGCGCGCCAATACATATCCATCTTGCGGAGCAGCGCGCGAGAGAGAGGTCCGGACGGCTCGACATCTGGTGTCACGATGGTCCCTGAAGTTGAGGTCGCTTCGAGTCGCGCCCGGCCGCAGAGACCGGGTGTGATCTTTCCTGCACGAAACGAGGCGTGCGGCTGGTCGACAACGAGCGCTACCAGGGTCCGGAGCAACGCTCCCGGAGCCCGCCCAACTCGCGACAGGATCCAACACGACCGACGGGCGCTTCTCGTCGTGTCAGCGAGAACGGTATACCCGAGTGCGAATCGACGGGCCGCGGCGCGCGCGGTTCAGAGCGGTTCGTGCATGCTCTCGACGAGCACGCGTTCGGGCGGGCAATGCCGTGCGATTTGGTCACGTACCCAGGCCGTGACGGATCGGCGCACGAACATCGCGCGGCCGAGACGTCGTGAGTCGGTTTGGTTGCGTTCGACGGTGCTCCGACAACGCTTCTCGTTAGCTCCAAGGCGAGGGGAACGGTCGTGGCATCAGCCCGCGTCGACTCACCGCGCGTGCTGCTGTGCCGCCGGGCGAAGAGGCTTCATCTCCCCCACCGCTGGGTACAGGCAAGGTGAGAGCCGCAGAAACGAGGTTGGTGATGGTCCAGACGACGCAGTTCAGGATCGGGGCCGACGCCATTTGCAGCGATGGGGTCTGCGGTGCGGTGAGCCGGGTGGTCATCGACCCGATCGCCCGAGCCGTGACGCATCTCGTCGTCGAACCCAAACACCGGAGGGGGCTGGGCCGGCTGGTCCCGCTCGAGCTCGTCGACGCCACCACGGGCGAGATCCGGCTCCGCTGCACGCAAGCGGCCTTCGAGAAGCTCGAACCGGCCGAAGAGACGCGCTTCTTGCCGGGGAACATCGCCGACGCTGATTACGGGCCGGGACATGTACTCGTCTGGCCGTACTTCGGCCTGGGCCTCGGCGGGGTCGCCGACCCGGGCATGGCCAACGTTTCGCAAACCGTGACGTACGACAAAGTCCCGTTGGGCGACGTCGCAGTGCGTCGCGGCGAGAAAGTCCATGCCAGCGACGGTGACATCGGGCAGGTCGAGGGCCTCGTCATCGACCCGCGCGATCGCCAGGTGACGCACGTGCTCCTCCAAGAGGGACATCTCTGGGGCCGCAAGGAAGTCGCGATACCGATCGGAGCCGTGATCGCCGTCGACGACGGCATCCGACTCAACATCACCAAGCAGGAAGTGCAGGACTTGGCGCCCGTGGGCGTCGATCACCCGACGGGATAGGTCTGCGTCG
>DATCCI010000047.1:0-4190 GCA_036511415.1 Acidimicrobiia bacterium | reverse complement strand
TCGTCAGCAGAGCCCGCCCCACGGACCCTTGCCCTGCCACTGGTACAGCGCCCACGCGGTCTCGTCCTGATCGAACGGCGAGGCGCGCGACGGGAGCTCGCCCACGAGGTCGAGGCGTCCGGCGTGTACGACCGTGGAGTCCCAGGTCGACGGCAGGAATTGATACGCGCCGTAGTAGCCGGACGGGCTGACGGCGTCGTAGCGCCCGCCGCTCTCGCGCATACGCGTGCACGCGAGGAACGGGTCGGCGTGATGTGGGCTCACTCGGCCGTCGCTTCCGGGGGAGGCGACGACGGCCGGGACGGCGGCGGCAACAGCGGGCGGTCCCGTCGGAGGGGCGAGCGCGTTCGTGGACTGCACCAGCGCGAACGCGCGCACGTGCGCGTCGGCCCGGGCTCGGGCGACGCGGTCGCGAGCGGCGGCCAGGGCGACGGTCGCGTCGTGGTGAGCCTGGGTCCGGAAGTCGGCGAGCTCCGCTTCCAGCGTATGACGCTGAGTCGCGACGTCCTGCAGAACGCTCTGCTGTTGTGACCGTGCCGCCTCGAGGTTGCGGTGTTCCGCCTTCAGGTTGTCGACCGCCGCGGTGAGCTGTGCGATGGCGGCGTCGCCGCCCGCGTTCGCGTCGCCCATGAGGTGAGCGCGTCGCGCCGAGTCGAGGGCGTTGTCGCCGAAGATCGACGTCAGACCGATGTCGGCATTCTTGTACATGACGACCGCGCGTTGTGTCGCGAGCTTGCGTGCGCGCGCCATGCGGGTTTGCGCGTCGGCAATCTGGCGTTCGACGTCGGCGATGGTCGCGTCGATGCGTGCCGCGTCGGCCTGCGCCGCGAACCAGCGTTGCGCGGCGGCGTCGATCGCCTGACGGGTGGATGCGATCCGGTCGCCCGTCGAGGCCTGTGCGGGTACGGCCGGCAAGAGGGTGAGCGCGCCGATACACGCAACCACGAGGAAGCGGGTCAGGTTGAGACGCGTCAGCCCGGTGCAAGCGTGGTGCTCCGCCACACCGATGCTGCGCTCGTTCGCCCGAAGGCGACCGGGGGGTCGGCGCATCACTTCGAACCTACCCAGCTTGATCGCGATTAGTCGCATTGCCGATCACGCTTCGTGGCGACTGTCGTACCCGCTGCAAGAACTTCCTGCTCAACGCAATGCAAATTTCTTCGAGAGAATTGGGTCGATCGCGCCCATTTACGCGATGGTCGCGCCACCTTCGACCGGGATCGTCTGTCCGGTGAGATACCGCGCGTCGTCACTCAACAAGAAGATTGCGACATCGCCGATGTCGCGAGCCTGCGCGTACCGACCGATCGGGACCCGTTGCTTCGCGCGGGCGATCGCATCCTGCGTCGCGAATACGCCACCGGTCATCGGTGTGTCGACGCCTCCGGGGCAGATGCAATTCGCGCGCACGTTGTGCGGGCCGTACTGCACCGCCAACAAACGCGTCAACGCATCGACGCCGCCCTTGCTCGCGGTGTAGCCCGCGCCGTACCCGTGGCCGCGTATCGCCGCGGTCGACGCGACCGTCACGATGGAGCCGCCCCCGTCGATCAGCATCGGGAGCGCGTGCTTGATCACCGCAAACGTGCCGACGAGGTTCACTCGTAGAACGTGAACGAAGTCGTCGACCGTCACCTGATGGGCGGGCTGCAGGTCGGGACCGTGAAAGATCCCGGCGGCGGTCACGACCCCCGTGACGCGTCCGAGGTCGCGCCCGACGCGCTGTACCGTCTCGGCGACGCTCGTGTCGTCGCCGACGTCGCACACGTACGCGACCGCTTGCCCGCCCGCGTCGTTCACGATCCGAGCGGTCTCCGCCGCGTTGTCAGCCGCTCGATCGACGACCGCCACCCTGGCGCCCTCGCGCGCGGCTCGTTCCGCGGTCGCGCGCCCGATCCCGCTCCCACCGCCGGTCACCAGGACCGTCCCGCCGAGCATCGCTCTCCCCTCCCAACCCGCGCCTTGGCTGCCGAAGGTACGCCGCACGTACTGTGCCCCGCATGTCGGGGAACGCGAGAGATATGCACGGTGTCGACGGCAAGGTGATCATCGTGACGGGCGCCGGTCGCGGCGTCGGCCGCGGCATGGCGTTGCATCTCGGTCGGGGCGGAGCCCGCGTCGTCGTGGCGGAGTGGAAGCCGGACCTGCTCGAAGAGACCGGTGCTGCGCTCACCGAGCTGGGAGTCGAGAACCTCGGTGTCGTGTGCGACATTCAGGAGAAGGACCAGATCGACGCGATGGTCGCGCAGACGCTCGAGCGCTTCGGCCGCGTCGACGGTCTCGTCAACAACGCGCAGACCTTTCGACCACTCGCGCCGGTCGCGGAAGTGAGCGAAGACGATGTCGACGTGTTCTACCGGTCCGGAGTCAAGGGCACCCTCTGGGCGATGCAGGCCGTCTACCCGCACATGAAGAAGCAGGGCTGGGGTCGGATCGTCAACTTCGCGTCGTCGATGGGCATCACCGGCGGCAGCGGATTCGCCGCGTACAACGCGTCGAAGGAGGCAATCCGCGCGATCACACGCACCGCCGCTCGCGAATGGGGTGCCGACGGGATCGTGGTGAACGCGATCGCACCGGCGTCGGCGACGCACCACGGCGAGGCCGCCAAGGTGAGCGAGGGCTATCGCATCTTCATCGAGAACTGCCCGATGAAACGCCAGGGTGATCCCGAGCTCGACATCGGGCCGATCGCGTGGTTCTTGTGCTCGGATGCCTGCCGATACCTCACGGGTCACACGTTCATGGCCGACGGCGGAGCGTTCATGTGGGCGTGAGCATCGAGGACGCTGCCGGTGCGCGGGTACTCGACGGCGACGCCTATCGCTTCGTAGGGGGCGCCGGCGTTCAGATTTCGAGCTCTCGGAGCAGACCGTCGAGCGCGTCGACGGCTCGGGGCACGGCTGCGTCGTAGCCCTCGGCGACGATCGCGTCGCCGATGAGCTCGAGCTCGAAGAATCCGCCGTAGCCGGCATCGACGAGATCGCGCAGGATGCGAAGCGTGGGGATGTCGCCGTCGCCGGGAACCAGCCGTTGCGAGGACGCGACCGTGCCGACCTTGAAGTCGCTCACCTGCACCAGCCGGATGAGGTCGATGCCTTCCCGTATCGTCGTCGCGAGGTCCCGCTCGGCCCAGCATGCGTTCAGCTCCATGCACACACCGGTCCCGAGGCGGCGCGCCAAGTCGACTGCGTCGTGCAGCGTGTGCACGAACCCCACGTCGACCCGCAAGGAGTTGGTGTGCTCGATCGCGACATCGACCCCGCGGGCGCGCGCCTCGTGCAAAACGGGCGCGAGCGCTTGTTCCAATGCGTCGGCGGCCTCCTCCCACGTGAGGGGAGCAAACGGGCCCGTCGTGAAGACGATGGAGCCCGCGCCGACGGCGACCGCGGTGTCGATCGAGCGAACGAGGCGATCACGTTGCGCGTCCCACCGGGTCGGGTGCGCCAGCTGGAATGGTCCGAGACCGATCAGGTCGACCACCCGCAGACCCTGTCCCACCGCGTCGACGACGAGCGCCGTCCCCGCGCCCCATCCGTGGGCCTCGAGCTTCGCCACCGAGACCCCCACGTTCGTGAGGCCGTGCGCGTGCCAGAACGCGAGGTCGCCGGCGAGCGGCAGCCGGAAGGTGCTGATCGCGCTCACGCACACACGCGGATGCATCGGCATCAACCGAGCGTGCGCCCGCGGGCGATGCTGCTCCCGCCGTCGAGCTGCAAGTTGACACCGGTCACGAAGCCCGATGCGGCGCTCGCGAGGTATACGCACGCGTCGGCCACGTCGGTCGCCTCGCCGAGACGGGTGAGGTGCATGCCTTCGAGGACGGCGCGACGGTCGGGCGCGAGGTCGGCGTCGCGACGCTCGTTGAGCACGTAGCCGGGGCTGATCGTGTTGCACCGGATGCCGTGCTTCGCCTCCTCCACGGCGATGGCGCGCGTGAGCCCGTTCAAACCCGCCTTCGCCGCGACGTACGCGGCGAGGCCGGGGCTGGCGCGCTCGGCTTGGCGGGTCGAGATGTTGACGATGGCGCCGTGCCCGGCAGTGCGCATGTGCGGGATCGACGCGCGTGCACACCACATCGGCGCGGTGAGGTCGAGGCGGAGGATCGCGTCCCACGCCTCGGTCGTGATCTGCGCGACGGTGGCGTCGCGGGCGTCACCGCCCGCGGCG
This sequence comes from Acidimicrobiia bacterium, assembly GCA_036511415.1. Lineage (GTDB taxonomy): Bacteria > Actinomycetota > Acidimicrobiia > IMCC26256 > PALSA-610 > PALSA-610. The sequence continues at coordinate 20 of DATCCI010000047.1, read as the reverse complement.
TTGTTGACGAGCACGGTCAG
>DATCCI010000046.1:0-6664 GCA_036511415.1 Acidimicrobiia bacterium | reverse complement strand
GAAACCCTGTCGAGCAGGTCGCCGAGCGCCTCCTCCACCATGCGGTGCACATCGGCACCGCGCTGGCCGGGCAGCGTGCGGATGTCGACCTCGATCGACACCTCGTCGGGGATCACGTTCGTCTTCGTACCGCCGTGGATGATCGTCGGCGCGAACGTCGTGTGCGTGCACGCGTGGGCCTGGCGCGCGAGACCGATCGGGAGCTCCTCGCAGAAGTCGGCGAGCGTCGCCTCGTCGAGAAGGTGCGCGTTCCACTCGGGCCCGAAGTCGACGCCCTCGATGAAGCGGCGCCACGTCTCGTGGATGCGGGTGGGCGGCCGGTACTCCGCGAGCCGCTTCACGATCTCGGCGGCGGTTACCAACGCGTTGTCGGTGCGGAACGGCTGCGACGCGTGGCCGGGAGTGCCTCGTACCGTGATGCGGCACCAGTACGAACCCTTCTCTCCCACGATCACGGGAAGCCGAGGCCCGCGCGCGGTCGGCATCTGGAAGCCGCCCGCCTCCGTCACGACGTAGTCGGCTCGCACCGCGTCGCGCTCGTGGTCGAGCAAGTGCTCGGCGCCCCAGGTACCGAGGTTCTCCTCGTCGGCGACCGCGAGGTACACGAGGGTGCCGCGCGGCCGGAAGCCGGTGCGCGCGAGCGCACGGAACGCGACGGCCATCGTCGCGGTCAGGTTCAGCATGTCCACGGCACCGCGGCCCCATACGTCACCGTCGACCACCTCACCGCCGAACGGATCGCGTCGCCACCCGTCGGGGTTCGCGGGCACGACGTCGGTGTGACCCATGAGGAGCAACGTGGGGGCGGTCGAGTCGCTGCCCTCGATGCGGGCCACCAGGTTCTCGCGTCCCGGCTGCGCGACGTAACGCTCGAGGTCGAGTCCGGTGTCGCCGAGATACTGCGCGAGCAGGTCGACACTGCGCGACTCGTGCCCCGATTCGGGCGTACCGTCGTTGACGCACTCGTTGCGAATGAGCTGCGAGAGCAGATCGACCGACTCGTTCGCGAGCTCGGTGTCGGTCGCGGTCATTTCGGACCCGGCGCCGGTTCCATGCGGTACACGAGCATGCCCTTTTCCTCCCACCGCTCGGCCCCGCCGGCGTGGGCGAGATGCTCCAGGTGCGCGAACGTCTCGCTCTCGGCCATCGTGCCCCAGTGCCGCTTCGGAAACACCTCGTGCGACAGCGCGACGACGGTCGCCGGACCGAGCGCGAGCCCCGCCTGGCGCAACAGCTCCATGCGCTCGGCGTGGTGCTCCTTGATCGCCTCGACGCGGCCGGCGACGTCGGCGAACGGATGGCCGTGCGCGGGTAACCCGAGTGTGACCCCCTGCAGCCGGCCGACGAGGTCGAGGGTCGCGAGATACGACTTGAGCGAGTCGGCCCGGCGCACGCCCGATACGTGCGGTGTGATCGACGGGAGCACGTGGTCGCCGGTGAGCAACGTGCCCGATTCCGGATCCCAGAGGCACAGGTGATCGACCGTGTGGCCGGGCGTGTGCACGACGAACCAGTCGCGTCCGCCGAGGCGGACCCGCTCGCCGTGATGGACCCGATCGGTCGGCTCGGGCGGCGAGAACAGCAGGCGCATGGCCCTGATCATCACCCGGCGTTTGAGCGGCGGGCCCTGATTCCTCGTGCCCCACGGCGTGATCGCGCCCCAAGGGCTCGACGTCGCCTCCGTCTCCTCGGTGTCGTCGCGCACGACGTCGGGATCGTCGATCGTCGGCAGCTCGTCGGGCGGAACGTCGACGCTCTGCGCGTACGCCGCGGCTTCCATCTCGACCCGGCGCGCCTCGCCCTCGGAGAGCGCCCGTTGCGGGCTGGGTCCCTTCACGGTCCACGTCGAGAACGCGTGATGCGTGATCAGCTTCGCGCCGGCCTCGCGCGCGACGCGACCAGCGCCCCCGAAGTGATCCGGGTGCGAGTGGGTCACGACGACGGTGTGGACGTCCTTCACGCGGTAACCGGCAGTCTTCAGCCGCTGCTTCAACGCCTTCCACGACTGCGGACCGGGCAATCCCGGATCGACGACGGCCAGGCCGCGGTCGTCGACCAGGCCGTACATGTTGACGTGGCCGAGACCCGGCATCCAGATCGGCAGCTGCATGCGCAATACGCCGGGCGCGACCTCGGTGACCTCTTCCGACGCGGGCTCCTGCTCCTGTCTCGGAGGACGCGCGCGCGGCTGGATTTCGGTCATGCCGGGCAGGGTATCGTGCGCCCGCGCCGGGCGGATTGCCCGGTGAATTGCCCAGTGAATGTGTGGTCAGGCGTAGGCGAGCGGCGCGAATTTCGGCCACGGCCGGTTGGCTTCGGCCACCGCACCACACGCGAGGACGGCCTCCTCGTCGTCGCGGCGCCCGACCGCTTGCAAGCCGACGGGCAGCCCGTCGGACGCGCGGCCGACCGGGATGCTCACGCCGGGCATGCCCGAGATGTTGAACGGAGCGGTGTAGGGCACCGAGCCCATTCCGCCGACCTTCTGCCCGCCGATCTCGAAGGGCGGCGGCCCTTCGGCGACGAACGCGGTCGTCGCAGTCGTCGGGGTCAGCAACAGGTCGACCTCGTCGAACACGACACCAATCGCCTCGAGCAGCTCGAAGCGGCGCCGCAGCGACCGCATGAGCTGTTCCGAGTTGATCCGGTCGACCGCCTGCAGGCCCGCGCGCGACACCGGCGTGACGTCGTCCCAGTGATCGCGCGCCGCATCGAGGTGGTTGGCCGCGGTGTCGAGCGACGAGATCAATCCCCAGGCACCGCCGGGGCGTGGAAGCCGAACGTCGACGTCGACGAGCTCGATCCCCGCGTCGGCGCACAACGCGAGCGCGGCCTCGTACGCGAGCTTCTCGACCTCGGGATCACACACCGCGAAACCGAGCGTCGCCGACCACGCGGCGCGCTTGCCCCGGAGCTGTGCAACCGCGTCGCCCGAGACGATCGCGTCCTCGTAGGGGCGGATTGGACGCGGCAGCGAGGTGGGGTCGTTGTTCGTCGGGCCCGCGATCGCGTCGATGTAGCGCGCCGCGTCGCGTACCGAGCGGCACATGGGTCCCGGCACCGATGTGAGCGCGCTGTCGAAATGGCCGGCGTAGCCGACGCGTCCGAAGCTCGTCTTGAAACCGAACAGGCCGCTGTACGCGGACGGGATGCGTATCGACCCGCCGCCGTCGCTGCCCGTGCAGATCGGCATCATCCCCGAGGCCACCGCGGCCGCGGAGCCGCCCGACGAGCCGCCGGGGGTGCGCTCGGGATTCCACGGGTTACGGGTCGTGCCGTGCAAATAGGTGTGGGTCCAGTTGGTCGAGCCGAACTCCGGCGATGTGGTGAGGCCGACGAGTACCGCGCCCGCGGCCTTCAGGCGGGCGGGCTCGGTGTCGTCGCGCCCGCCGACCGCATCGCGGTAGAGGAGGGAGGCATGTGTATCGGGCCAACCCGCGACCTGCACGAGCTCCTTCACACCCATCGGCACACCGGCCCACGGTCCGGGGTCGTCGCCACGGGCGACTGCCGCGTCGATCGCGGCGGCCCGAGCACGCGCGCCCTCGAGATCGAGATAGCAGAACGCGTTCAACTCCGGGTTGAGCTTCTCGATGCGCTCGACGAACACGTCGAGCAGATCGGTCGAGCGCCGGTCGCCGCGCCGAACCGCGTCGGCCAACTCCCACGCGTCGTGTTCCCATACCTCGGTCATGGCTACTCCCGCTCCTGGGCGACCTTCAGCAGTTCCGTGAACGCGTCGTCGATGCCACTTGCGAACACCTCGACGTCGGCGCACGCGTCGCGATCGCCCCACAGTCCGAAGTGCAGCGTTCCGTCGTACGACAGGATGCCGACGACAACTGTCAGGTTCCGCGTCAACGGCACGATGGGGAACGCCTCCAAGAGGCGCGCGCCCATCAGGTAGAGAGGCTGCTGCGGGCCGGGCACGTTCGTCACGATCAGATTGAAGAACGGCTGACGATGCACGACCCGCGCCGCGAGGCTCATGAGCGTCGGCGCAACGTACTCGGTCATCCCGAGCAACATCTCGGCACCGACGGCCTGGCGCCGCTCCTTGAGATCGGCCGTCTGCACGGAGATCGCGCGGAGCCGCTCCAGGGCCGGCCGGTTGTCGACGGGAAGGTTGACGAACATCGCCGAGACCTTGTTCCCGAGCGACCCCCGCTGGTCGTCGGCGCGCACCGACACCGGGCACAGGACGCGCAGCTGCAGATCCTCGGTGTCGTCGCCGCGGTGGACGAACAGCCGCCGGAGGCCGCCCGACACTCCGGCGAGCACGACGTCGTTCACCGTGCCGCCGAGATCTCGGCGGATGTCCTTGACCTCGGACAGCGGGACGCGCACGACCGCCAACCGGCGGTGCCGGCCGGTGCGCGCATTGATCGACGTGCGCGGCGCGATGGCATCGCGGGTGACCATCGTGCTCATCGACTGAACGAACTCCTGTGCCCGTTCGAGCGCGCGACGCGGACCGCGCAGCATCGACCGGACGGAGCGCATCATCTCCGCAGGTTGCGTGATGCGCTCGCGCAGCGTGTCGAGCAGCAGCTGCGACGGGCTCGGCGCGGGTTCGGCGGTCCAGGCCGGAACGACCGGGGGTGCGTACTCGGGGCTCATGTCGAGGAGCAACGTGGCGACGTCGACGCCGGAGACGCCGTCGATCAGCGCGTGGTGCGTCTTCTGCAAGAGCACGACGTTGTCGCCTTCGAAGCCTTCGACCAGCCAGATCTCCCACAGCGGGCGCTCGCGGTCGAGCAAACCCTCCTGAACGCGCGTCGTGAGCGCGACGAGCTGCTCCCACGTTCCGGGCTTCGGCAAGGCGGTGTGGCGCACGTGGTAGGTGATGTCGAACCGGTCGTCGTCGACCCAGATCGGCCGGCCCTGCTCGTACGGCACGGCCATGAGCCGGCGACGGAACCGCGGCATCAGCGGAAGGCGCGCCATCACGAGGTCGCGCACCTCTTCGATCCGCAGCCGGCCGTCGGCGGCGAAGAACGGCGCGCCCTCGAAGATACTGACCGCGCCGACGTGCATCGGGTACTCGGGCCGCTCCAGGTGCAGGAAGCTCGCGTCGAGGGAGGAGAGGCGATCGTATTGGCTCATCTCCGCAAGATCGTAGGGCGGCACGCTCGCTACGGTCTACGGGGTGGAACTGGTCCCGACCGCCGTATGGAAGATCTCGCCCGAGCTCGTCCTCGCGCTCGACGAGCATCTCGGGCCGCCCGTCGACAGCTACGTGAACGGCTCACAGACGTGGCTCGTCGGCGACGAGCCCGACGAGAACGGGCCCGGCGGTGTCGCGTCCGTCGATGCCGCGTCCGGCGGCACCGCGATGATCCTCGAGTTCCGGCTGCACCCCGTATCGGGGTACCGGCCACCGGCAGGTTGCTCGCACTACGACATCTGGGAGACGGTCGTCACGCAGCTTTCGCAGGGGACCGACGCGCAGGGCCTCCGCCTCGGCAACGAGTCGCGCCCACTCGGTGGGCTGTGGGACGGGCTCGAGGCGTTCCCCGCGTACGGCGACGAGATCGAGCCCGCGCGGCTGGCGACGCTCGCTACCGCCGCCCTCGCGCTTGCTCCCGATCGCACCGGGCTCGTCGATCACGAGGCGATCGGCGACGCGTGGGAGCGCGCGAACGGCAAGGTCTCGATCGTGGCGCTCCTCATCGACCAGCTCACGTCGTGATTGCCTGCTCACGGCGTGATAGGCGGGTCATGCGGCGGAGCGTCGACCCAACGACCGGTTCAGGGTTCGCCGCGCCAGGGCGGGTGACGGGGCGGGTCGTACCAGGTCTCGACCGCCTCGCCGTCGATGGCGCGGAACGCGAGGTCGAGCCACCGGTGGGCGCCGGCGAGTGGTTGCGGCATCGAGTCGCGCGCAAAGAACCCGACCGCGCTGGTCTCGAGCGGATGGCCTTTCAGCTCTCCGCCCGTCATCCGGCAATGGAACACGAGCGAGTACATCGGCACGCGCGCGAAGCCGAGACGCAGACCGTCGAGCACCGCGATCAACGAGACCGGTTCGCACTCGATGCCGGTCTCCTCGAGCACTTCCTTCATGGCGATCTCCGACGGCGAGTACCCGACATCGGCCCATCCGACCGGGTACAGCCACCAGCCGGAATCGGCGCGCTGGGTGAGCAGGATCTCGGCCCGATCGTTGCCGACGACGGCCGCCACCGCGACCTTCGGAGTGACATAGCCGGCGACGCCGTCGCCCACGCTGCCGAGCCACTCGTCGAACAGCACGTCGGCTTCGGCCTCGTCGATCGCCGCGGCCCGGATGTCGGCGGCCACCTTCAGCACTTCCTCGAACCGTTCCTTCTCGTAGAGGCTCTTCGTGAACCCGAGCCCGGTGCGCGCGATCCCCGACAAGGTCTCGGCCCAGCGCAACAGCTCGGCCGCGGAGGAGACGTTTTCGGGCGTGCTCATGCGGATCGCACCCTATCCAGTCATGCGATCGACGAGCGTGGCGCGTAGCCGCGCGACCGCGTCGGGGTCGTCGATCTTGCGCGCGCCGGAGTCGCGCACGTAGAAGACGTCGACGACCCGACTTCCCAGGGTTGCGACTTTCGCGATCCGTACGTCGAGCGAGAGCTCGGTGAACGCCGATGCCAGACGGTAGAGCAGGCCGATGTCGTCATCGGCGTGCACCTCG
>DATCCI010000045.1:0-3972 GCA_036511415.1 Acidimicrobiia bacterium | reverse complement strand
TCGGCGTCACGACCGCTCGTCCCATGCCGGACCCGGAGCGGGCGAGCACGAGCATCCAGACGCTGATCGCGGCGCCCGTGAAGATGCCGAACACGGCCCATACCGCCGCGCCGATCACTGCGATGCGCATGCGCGGGAGCCGGTCGGCGTAGTACGCGAGCGGCACCTCGAGCAGGAGGCCTCCCAACAGGGTGAGGGCCACGAGCGTCAAGAAGCCTTGGTCCGACAGGTGGAATTGGTCGCGGATGTTGGGCGCGAGCACGCCGAACATGTCGCGATCGGCCTCGTCGAGGGCATTGAGGCCGAAGAGCACGACCAGTGGGAAGAGGGCGTAGCCCATGGTGATCTCGTCGAAGTAGCGGCGCGGACCGCGCGGCTTGTGCACGTCGAGCTTCCCGATGCGGAACAGCACCGTGCGGTCCGCCATCGAAGGGCCACTCCTTGATCCCATCATTCGTGCAGCTCCGCGAACTCGTCGATCTCCGGCCCCGCCAGGGTGTCGGCCATGGCCTCGACCGCGGCTTCGGGCAGAGCCGGCCCGGAGAAGGGCTCGATGACCCGTGTATCCGCGAGCAGGCTCGGCACGCGGATGCCGCGCCGGCGCGCGTACCAGCGCAAGGCACCGTCGCGAGCGTCGCCCAGCGCGGCCCCGACGCCGCCGGGCATGAGGAGCAAAACGAGCAGTATCCCGGCACCGGTGGACAGAAAACCCCATTCCGACGGGAGCCAGTACTGCGCGCCGTACACGTAGACGGCGCCGATCACGGCCCCGCCGATCGAGCCGAGGCCGCCCACAACCACCATCGCGAAGACCTGGAGTCCCGCGGCGGGATCGAAGAGCGTGACGCTTATCGACTGCTGCTGGATTTGGAACAGCGCGCCGGCCATGCCGGTGACGAAGCCCGAGATGCTGAACGCGAGCAGCAGTGTGCGCCGGGTGTTGACGCTGAACGACTCCGCCGCGCGCTCGTTTTCGCGTACGCCGATGAGCACGCGGCCGGTCCGGCTGGACCGCAGGCCGCGCGCCGCGTAAACGATGACGACGAGCGCGACGAGCGTCATCACATAGAAACGGGTCTCGCTCTGGAGGCTCACGAAGTTGTGCCCGGCGATCGAAACGACGGACGGACGCGGGATCTGGTTGCCGTTCTGGAACCAGTCGGGGAGCCAATGCTGGAACGGTGAATAGCCGGTGTTCAGCAGGTACTTCGACGTCATGAGTGCGAACGCGAGGGACATGACCGCGAAGGTGAGGCCGCGTACGCGCAACGTCGGCATGCCGATCGCCGCGGTCACGAGCGCGCCCGCGACACCGCCGATGAGCATGGCGACCAGGGTGCCGCCGATTACCGGATCGGTGAAGTTCGTACAGAACCAGCCCGCGACCGCGCCCGCGACGCCGGCCACGGCCATCTGGCCGAGGCTCACCTGCCCGGCCCACCCGGTGAGCATCACGAGTCCGATTCCGATCATCCCGTAGATGCCCATGGTCGCGATCTGCGACACGCGATTCGCGGGCAGGAACACGGGTACCGCGACGACCGCGGCGAGAACGAGTGACGCGAGCGCGACCTGGGTCGCCACGACGGCGGGTTCCCGCCGCAATTCGGTCGGGATCGGTCGGATCTCGCGCGTCGACTGCCACGTGGAGATGGCCGCGCTGCGCAGACGGCTGCCGGCGTCACTGCGTTGCGAGACCAACGCGACCGCGATGATCAGCGTGAGCACCACCGGACGGGCCGCGTCGTTGTCCCACCGGTAGAACACCGCTTCCGAGACGATGCCGAGTCCGACGGATGCGAACACCGTCGTCGGGAGTCGTTGAAGTCGCCCGATGACGGCCGCGCCCAGCGCGGCGAGCAGGACCGTCGGATCGAGCGCCTGCGAGACAGATGCTCCGATGACCCCGTTGCGGAGGAAGATCGTCACGTACGCGAGCACGCCGACGATCGCCCACAGGACGCTCTGCAACCGCCGCACCGGAATCCCGAGGAGTGCAGCGCGATCGGCGCTCTCGGCGGTCGCCCGCAGCGCGGTTCCGATCGCGGAGAAGCGGAAGAAGCCGACGAGGGCGGCAAGCACGATCGGAACGACGATGAGCACGAGCGTCTCGTTGCCGCTGAAGGTCGTCACCCCGACGTGGAACGACAAACCCAGTTCGTCCGGCAGCTTGAACTCGTCCGACTTGCCGATCCAGCGCGGCAGGAACAACGTGACGCCGAGCAGGATCTGGGCGATGCCGATGGTCGCGACGGTTGCGATCAGGCGCGGCGCCCGGAAGAAACGGCGTAGGAACAAGAACTCGACGAGGACGCCCAGCAAGACCGCACTCGCGAGGCCGGTCGCGCTCGCGAGGAAGTAGTTCCAGTGGCGGGCCACGATCAGCAGGAGTGCGAAGTTCGCCGGCAGCGCTCCGAGCTCGGCCTGCGCGAAGTTCACGATGCGGTTCGCGCGATAGACGATGACGATCCCGACCGCGAGCAAGCTCGTGAGCAGTCCGGCGATCACGCCCTCGAGCACGAAGCTCATCGGCGGATGCCACAAGGCGTCGGCGAGTGCGTACATCAACAGGAGCGGGAGGATCGGAACGACGAGCGCGCGGCCGCGGAAATCGCGGGCGACGAGCGGGATCGCCGCCAGCGCGAGCGCGACCACGCCGATCGGAGAGATCGCCCGGTTCGTCGGTTGCGACCCCACCGCGATGACCGCGACCACAACGACGGCGGCGACGGCCCGGACCCCGATCGAGTCGAGTCGGGTCTCGACGTCGCGGCTGAGGGCGGCCGTCATGCGCTCACGGCCCGGAGGTGAAGGACGATCGAATCCTTCACGCAGTGCATCGCGGTCTCGCCGGTCAGGCCGTGGCGGGCGCGCAGGGCATCCCACGCGTCGGGGCCGGTGAGGACGTCGAGGACCGCGAGCGTGTTCGTTCGTTGCGCGGCGCTCAGGGCACCGAGCTCCTCGGCGAAGACGCGCTCGAGGTCGGCGCGCGATCGGGTTTGGTAATCGCGCAGGATCCTCGCGAGCGTCGGGGAGAACTCGGCGTGCAAGCGCGTTGCCCGAGCGATCGAGCCGGCGTGCGCGTGGAGGCGGATGCGTTGGCGCACGAGCGCCTCCGCACGGTCTCCGAGCGTCCCGCGAGAAGGAGTCGGGACGAGCATCGGTGCAACCCGGCTGAGATGACGCCGGGCGGCGACGCAGAACAGGTCCTCGAGGTCGTCGAAGTGCACGTAGACGGATCGGACCGACACCGCGGCCCGATCCGCGATCTGGCGGGCCGTGGGGCGGAGCTCGCCGTCAGTGAGCAGGTCGAGCAGTGCGTCGGCGATCGAGTTGCGGGTCTTGGCCGAGCGGGCCGTTCGCCCGTCGAGGCGGGCAGGCTCGACGGGTGTTTCCACCTCGACCGGCTGGGGCCCGTTCACGAAGTCGCAATCTAAGGATGGTGCACGCCCTGTGCAACATCACCCCCTTATCCAGTCGACCCGGAAATAATCGCCGGGGCTGGCGCGGGGCGGTCGTTATCGTTGTCGCAATGCCGCACCCGGACGTCTCGTTCGAACGCGCGCGCCTGGAATTCGCACAATCGTGCCTCGAGGCCATGCGCCGGCGGACGGCCGCCAAGGTCGGCAGCGTCGAGATCCTCGCCGCGAACGAGGCCGATGCGGAGGCGGTGCGCTGGCAGTTGCAGCGCCGGCTCGCCTCGCTCGACGACGACGTCGCGGCCCTCTGCTTCGGCCGTATCGACGAGGAGTCGGGCGAGCGCTGGTACGTCGGTCGGCGTCACGTCGAAGACGGCGAGGGCGCTCCCATCGTGGTCGACTGGCGCGCGGGTGTCGCGACGCCCTTCTACCGGGCCACGCTGGCCGACTCGTTCGGTCTGGAGCGCCGGCGCCGGTTCGTGTTCAGCGCGCGCGAGCTCACCGACGTCTTCGAGGAGGACTTCAGCGATCCCGACTCCCTCGCGGGCTCGGG
>DATCCI010000044.1:0-2670 GCA_036511415.1 Acidimicrobiia bacterium | reverse complement strand
CGAGGTGCCAGCCGGTCGTGCCGAAAAGGTACTCGTCGGCAGTCGCGCGTCGCAGGTAGAGGTGCAGGTCGTGTTCCCACGTGTAGCCGATGCCGCCGTGGATCTGGATGCCGGCCTTCAAGATGCGGCGCGCGGCCTCACCGGCCGCGGCCTTGGCTACGTGGCAAGCCCGGGCGCGACCGGGATCGTCTCCGTCGATGGTCATCGCGGCATAGTGCACTGCAGCGTTGGCCCGCTCGAGTGCCAGCGACATGTCGGCGAGCTTGTGCTGGATCGCCTGGAACGAGCCGATGGGCACGCCGAACTGCTCACGCTCCTTCGCGTACGCGAGCGCCATGTCGAAGATGCGACGCGCGGTGCCGACCATTTCGGCGGCTATGCACGCGTAGGCGCGGTCACGCCAGCGCGCGTACGCGGCGGCGGCGAGCGGTTGCGCGTCGAGTTCCGGGAGGTCGACCGAGAACAGGCGGCGGGAGAAGTCGACGGTCGCGACGAATCGAGCCGGCACGGCGTCGGCGTCGATCACCGCGAGTCGCGGGCCGGGGAGCACCACGGCGATGCGTTCGACCCGGTCGACCTCGAGCACGAAGGGTGCGATCGGGTCGTCGACGAACGCGACGGTGCCGGTCGTGCTGCCGTCGTCGCCGGTCAGCGCGGTGTAACCGGTCGTGGCGAGAAACGGACCGGGCGCGGCCGCGTAGCCGGTCTCCTCGAGGAACAGGCAGAGGTCGGCGGCCGGGCCCGCGCCCAGCGCGGTGTATTCCGCCAAGTGCCGCCACAGCTGCTCGTACGCGCCCGGGTCGTCGATGTGCGCGCGCACGAGTGCGGGCGGGCACTCGCGCTCGAGCAGCTTGCGCGCGGTGTCGCGCAGCAGCTCCTGATCGGGAGTCAGCGAGAAGTCCACGGTCGGTAGGCCTCAGCGCCTCGGGAGGCCCAGCACGCGCTGGGCGATGATGTTGCGCTGGATCTCCGAGCTGCCGCCGGCGATCGTGTTCGCGAACGACATGAAGAAGCCGTGGACGAACCGGTTCGTCGACGCCGCGAGCTCGGGATCGGTAACAGGTGCCAACGTTCCCGAGATCTCCATGCCGAGCTCGAACGCGGCCTTGCTCGCCTCCGACATTGCCATCTTCATATAGCTGTGCTCCGGCGCGCTCGACCCTTGCGCGTACGAGGCGAAGCCCTTGTAGCCGAGCGCGCGCAACGAGGCGGCGAGCTCGTAGGCGGACGCGATCTTCCGGCGGATGATCGGGTCGGCGGCACGGTCCTGTTCACGCGCGAGCGCGACGAGCCCCTCGATCGTCTGCTCGAAGCGGGCGACGCCTTCCACCCACAAACCCGCGCGTTCGTGTGCGAGCGATCCCTGGGTGATGGCCCAGCCGCCGTTGAGGCCGCCGACGAGGTTCTCGCGGGGAACGATCACGTCGGTGAAGAACACCTCGGCGAAACCGGCCGTACCGCTGATGTGCCGCAGGGGGCGGATGTCGATGCCGGGCGAGTCGACGTCGATGATGAGCAGCGAGATGCCCTTGTGCTTCGGGAGGGTCGGGTCGGTGCGCACGTAGCAGAAGCACTTCTGCGCGATCATTGCGTAGCTCGTCCAGACCTTCTGGCCGTTCACGACGAAGTGGTCGTCATGCACCACGGCTCGCGTCTGGAGGCCCGCGAGATCGGAACCCGCGTTCGGCTCGCTCATCCCGATGCACCAGATCGTGTCTCCACGGATCGCCGCGGGAACCAGCGCCTTTTGCTCGTCGTTGCCGTACTCGAGGAGGCTGGGGGCGACGATCGCGTAGCCGGGGAAGTGCCCGCTGCGCAGCAGCCGGCGGCCGGCGAGCGTCTCGAGGTACACGAGCGTCTGCACCGGTGTGCAGCTCCGACCCCCGCGCTCGGGCGGGTAGCCGGGGATCATCCAGCCGTGGTCGAAGAGCGTCGCCTGCCAGTCGCGCAGCCACTGCGGTACGAGCTCGTGCTCGTCGCGCACGTCTTGGAAGTCGTAGCCCTTGCCCATCTGCTCGGGCGTGTGCTCGTCGAGGAACGCGATCAGCTCGGCGCGGAAAGTCTCGTCCTCCTGGCTCCACGCGAGCTGCACCCTGCACTCCTCCGAGAAACGAGGCGATCGGCGAACCTGACGCCGGTGTCAGGAAACGTAGCGCGTCAGTCGTTCACCGTGTGCGAGGCGTCGGACCTGCCCGGCGTCAATGCGCCGGAGGTGATCCGTACCGTGATCGAGGCCGACCGAGGGCACCTGGAACTCGAGGTCGACGAGACCGGCAACAGTCGGTTCGGCTTTCGCGCGGTGGTCGTCGGAGCCCGATAAGCGCCAAACCGGGACTTGCCGTAGGCATACCGGGGAGTGCACGCACTGCCGTTCCGAGCAGGCGCTTCCCGAACCCCGACGACCACAACGTCGCGGTCATTCAACAGCAAGTCACGGCGCCGTGATCATGCGTTCGACGCGAATGAGACGCGTTCGGCGACTTCTTGGCGGATTGTTCACGGCTACCGCGATGGTTCGATCAGTGACCTTGGGGGCGACCATGTTTGCAGTTGACGCGGAGTTCTCGCGCCAGTGCGCCGTAGAACTTCGGCTTTCCGCGTAGAAACCGCGTCAAGGTCGGATGCCACGGGCCTTCTCAGGAGATTTGATGGTTGTGTACCCGGTCATTC
>DATCCI010000043.1:0-2562 GCA_036511415.1 Acidimicrobiia bacterium | reverse complement strand
TCGAGAGGATGAAGGCGGCGCTCACCAGGGTGATCGCCGACTGGCGCAGCCGTGGCGACGCGGCCGACAACAGCGTGGCTCCCAACAGGATCATCACCGTGATGGCCGATCCCACGAAGATCGGGATGTGACCGTGGCCCGACAAGAACAACCGCGAGATGTTGAGGATGTACGCGACGAGCCCGATGATCACCGCGATCGGGAGCACGAGCGGGACGAGGTACCGCTCGACGTAGGGACGCTGCCAGAACGGGATCGGCTCGGGTGCGGCCTCCTGCTCCGAAGGCACGGCGACCTCGGCCGCGGGCGCGCCAGGCGCGGCAGGTACCGGCGTCGCCGCGTCGTCGCCTTCGACACCTTCGCGTTCGTCAGTCGGGGTGTTGGTCATTGCCTCTGCAACTCCATCAGCTCGCGGTCGAGGTCACGCGACACGCGCCGCGCCGGCGATCCGGTCTCCTCCGCGTTGTACCACCGGAAGAATACGACGGTGATCGTGATCCACAGGCTGAAGCCCACGAGGATCTTCATGATCAGGCCGGCGAAGCGCATGTCGTCGAGGGCCGAGATACCCCACAGGCGCGGGACGGTCTCGTAGAACTTGTACAACGGGTGGTCGCCGAAGGTCAGGAACGATGCCGGAACCGTCGGCACGACCGACTGCAGGAACAGGAACAACATACGGGCGAGGGGCTGCAACCGCGGAACCTCGGGCAGCGGGCTCAGCAGCGGCATCCACACGATCAGCGACGACAAGAGGATCAGCGCGTGGAGGCCGAAGTGCAAAAGCGCGTGGTGCAGCGACGCATCGACCACCACCGGGATGTGGGTGACGATGATCACGAAGTTGAAGATGAGCGTCGCCGGGATCAGGCGCGACAGGTAGCGCACCGTGCGCAGCAGCCACCGGGGTGACAGGAGCCAGCGCGCCAGCCATGCGGGGGTGCCCATCAGCAGCAACGGCGCGGCGATGATCGCGTACGTCGTGTGCTGCACCATGTGCACCCAGAAGAAGTACCGCTCCCCGAGGTCGTGGATCGGCCAGTCGGAGGCGACCCACACCGCGAGCAGGCCGGCCGAGAACGTGGTGATCTGGAATCGCGTGACGATCGCCGAGCCCGTGGGCGCGAGGCGCGGCCCCAGTCGCTTCAAGGCGACCGCGTAACCAGCCGCGATCGCGCCGACGAGCAGCCAGACCTCCGGGTGCGGTGCCCAAGCGGGGAAGGCGACGTCGGCGAGCACGATCGCCTACGACTTCAGGACCGTGCTCGAGAAGAAGAGCAGCAAGATGCCGTACACGATCGAGGCGAGAGTCAGGCCGGTGATGAACAAACGCCGGAACACGCGGGAGTCCTGCTTCATGTGCATGTACCAGGCCGCGACCAGGAAGAACTTGACCGCCGCCATCATGCCGAGCGCGACGATGAGCAGGTTCGAGTTCACCGTTCCCTCGAGGTACGAGGTCGCGACCTCGACCCCGGTGAGGATCACGAGCACTACCGCGATCAACACGTATTGCCGCGGACCGGGATGCGAATGCTCGTCGGCCGTGACCGGGTGCTGATCCGTATGCGGCGCGAGCTCGCCGCCCGGCGCGCCGGCAGTCACCTGCTCGGGCGAGAGCGTGACCAGGTCGGTACCTTCGGTCATACGAGCATCCTCAGTGCGTCGGGATCAGATAGATCGCGGTGAAGATGAAGATCCACACCACGTCGACGAAGTGCCAGTAGAGGCCGGCGATCTCGACCGCTTCGGCTTTCTCGGTCGGCAACCGGCCCTGCATCGAGCGGCTCCACACCAACAGCAGCCAGATGATGCCGATCGTGACGTGCGCGCCGTGCAGTCCGGTCAGCACGAAGAACGTCGTGCCGAACATGTTGGTGCCCAGGTGCAAACCCTTGCGGTAGAACTCCGTGAACTCGTACACCTGCCCGCCGACGAACGTCGCGCCGAAAAGGCAGGTGGCGAGGAGCCAGATTCGCAGTCGGCGATGATCGCCCCGCTGGATGGCGGCGAGCGCGAGCACCATCGTCAGCGAGCTCATCAACAAGACGAACGACGTCACCGACGTGAACGGGATGTTGAGGAGCTTGTCGGGCGTCGGCCCTTTGAGGAACTGCGCGTCGCGCCCGCGATACAAGAAATAGGTCGAGATGAACGCGCCGAAGAACAAGGCCTCGGAGGAGAGGAACAGCCAGATCGCGAGCTTCGGATTGCTGACGCCGGTGTTGGTGTCGTGACTGTGATCCCCGTGCCCGCCCGGCGCGAGCTCGGACGGTCCGGCGGTAACGACCGTGGAGGCCATCAGTGCGCCTCCGTCCCGGTCGGCTCCGGTTCGGTCGACGGCTCGATCGCCCAGCCGTTCAACCCGAAGAAGGCGATCACCACGCCGGCGGCGAGCAGGTACCAGTTCTTGAACACGAAGCCGTAGCCCATCGTCGGGAGCGACAGTGCGAAGATGAGCGGCCAATACGACGGCGACGGCATGTGGATGCTGTGCGGATCGAAGCCGGCCGGTGTCAGCTCTTCCTCGTCACCGGCACCTCCCGCGGGAAGCTTGACCAG
>DATCCI010000042.1:0-5512 GCA_036511415.1 Acidimicrobiia bacterium | reverse complement strand
CGCCGCGGCTACGTGCGGTCGTACTCCAGCCGCCCGACGACCACCTGCCAGCACTGGCCGTCCCACCGGTGCGCGTGTCCACCGTCGGGACCCGCCCGGTTGCAATGCCGGACGTCGCCCTCATTGGCCGGACTGCCTTCGAAGGTGGCGAAGCAGCTCTTTGCCGCGCACTGCTGGCGGTCTACGGAGCCGAATGCGCGACGCGACCTCGCATCGAGAGTTGCCATGGTGCCACCTTCCTGGAGCGGGGGGCTCAGGGAAGAGGCGAAGGGCTCAAGTCGAGCTGGGTCCTGACGAGGCTCGAACTCGGCGTCGCTCCCGAGAGGTCTTGGTGTCAAAGTACACCCGTGCCGACGGAAGGGCGCACTGCGTGTCGTCGGCCCGGATTTCGGAGAAGATGTTCACGCGGGCGGCGACGGGAGGAAGACACTCATGAGACGGTTCTCGGTCCGGCCGACCCTGACGATCCGGGGACGGAAGTTCAAGGGGCTGCGGGGTTGGGCGGGCAAGCCGACGCATCCGCCTCTAACCGACTTCCCGGTCGCGGCCTATCTCTTCGCCGCCGCGTTCGACGTCATCTCGACGCTGGGGCGACACGACAGTTGGGCGCGTGACTTCTTTCATGCCGGCACATACGTGTTCGTCGGCGGCGCGGCCGTCTCGGTGTTGGCTGCGCTGACAGGGTTTTGGGATTGGCTGCGTTCGAGCGAGAAGGGTACGCAGGCCCGCCGGACTGCGAACACCCACGCGTGGACGATGATCGCGGTCACG
The DNA here is from genome assembly GCA_036511415.1 of Acidimicrobiia bacterium. Classification (GTDB taxonomy): domain Bacteria; phylum Actinomycetota; class Acidimicrobiia; order IMCC26256; family PALSA-610; genus PALSA-610. The sequence goes on along the minus strand of DATCCI010000042.1, from coordinate 4,741 downwards.
CTGCTCGCGCTCGTCGACATCGCGCTGCGACTCAACGTGTACCACACGAGGACACATCCCAACGCCGCGATTCTCGTGTTGTCGCTCGTCGTGGCCACGCTCGTGTCGGTCGGCGCGACCTTCGGCGGGTCGCTGGTGTTCGAATACGGGTTCAATGTCGAGACCGCCGGGGACAGCCCGGTCTGGCACGAGTCGGAGACGGACGTACTGCCGGGTGAGCACACGACCTGACAACGGTGCAGCAACCTCCGACGCCCGCGTGCGACACTGGCGGCGGAGATGAGAGATCCATCTGCCGTCGAACGGCTCCTCAGGGTGTCAGCCGTCGGCGTGGTCGTCGGGACGATCGCCGCGTTCCTGGCTCCGTGGCAGCTCGCCGCCCTCGCAGGCTGGGACGCGGCCGCCGCGGTCTTCGTCGCGTGGATCTGGACGAGCGTCGTTCGGTTCACTCCGGAGCAGACGCGCATCTTCGCGACGCGCGAGGACAACGGCCGAGTTGCAACATCGATTCTGTTGGTCAGCGCGAGCGTCGCGAGCCTCGTCGGAACCGGCTTCGATCTCCTCAAGGCCGAGCAAGCACACACTTTCGGCCGGGTTGCCCTCACGGTGATCGGGATACTTACCGTCGCGCTGTCGTGGGCGGTCGTGCATACCGTGTTCGCGCTGCGGTACGCGCACGAGTACTACTCGCCTCCCGTCGGCGGGATCGATTTCAAGACCGACAAAGAGCTCCCGGACTACCTCGACTTCGGCTACGTCGCCTTCACCGTCGGGATGACCTTTCAGGTCTCCGACACCGATATCCAGGCCCGGACCACGCGGCGGACGGTACTTCGCCAGGCGCTGCTCGCCTACCTTTTCGGCGCGGTCATCTTGGCCGTCGTGGTCAACGTCATCGCAAGCCTCTTGAACAGCTAGCCCGACGACGTGTCGGCGGCGCGGTTGCCGGAGGTGCTCTCGTGCGATTCGAGCCCGACCGCGGTACGAAGCTCCACGAGATCCTGCTGCAGGTCGCGCCCTCTACCGCCGGACTCGATGTGCGCCATGAGATCGGCGAGCCCGTCGGCGATCGCGTTGAGCTTGTGTTGTACCGCCTGATCGGTGCGCGTCTGACTGTTCTGCAGCAACGCCACCATCAGGAATGTGATGATCGTGGTCACCGTGTTGATGATGAGTTGCCACGTGTCGACGTCGCGCAGCAGGAAGAAGGTCGGCGCCCAGACGACGACGAGCAGAACGCAGAACGAGAAGAACGCGGCCCGGCTGGCGATTCTCGACGACCACCCGGCGAACATGTCGAACGGTCCGACCCGCTGAGAAACCTCGCTCGGCATGAGGACCGGGTGGTTTCGATTCGTCATGTCCTCTCTGTTCCCCTTCGGGCCGGCTCCGACACCGTCACCCTTGCCGCATACGAGCTCCGGCGCTCACCGAGCGCGCCATTCGGGTGGTCGTCGTTCGGCCGCGGCCCGACCGCCCTCGGCCGCGTCCTCGGTCGCCGCCGCGACTTTGCGCATCGTCTCGCCGAAGCGGATCGCCTCGAGCATCGGGAGCTGCTGGGAGCGGACGGCGACCTCCTTGATCGCGCGCTGTGCCAGAGGCGCACCCTGGACGAGCCGATCGGCGAGACCGCGCGCCGCGCTCATGAGGTCGGCCGGAGCGACCACCGACCCGACGAGACCGATCTCCTTGGCGCGGTCCGCGCCGATGCGCTCACCCGTGAGCAGCAGCTCCATTGCGTCGTGCCAGTGCAACCGTTGCGGGAGCCGGATCGCGCCGACGATCGTCGGCACGCCGATGCGAACCTCGGGGAAGCCGAACTCGGCGTGCTCGCTCGCGATCACGAAGTCGCACCACGTGACCAACGTGAGACCGTAACCGAGGCAGTACCCGTTCACCGCGGCGATGACCGGCTTGAAGATCTCCCAACCGCTCTCGAACGAATTGGTCGTCGGCTTCTCCCAGAACGTGCCCGGGAACTCCCCCGCGGAGCCGCGGCCGTCGCGTAGATCGGCGCCGGCGCAGAACGCCCGACCCGCGCCGGTCACGATGCCGACCCACGCGTCTTCGTCGTCACGGAAGCGGCTGAAGGCGTCGTTGAGATCGCGTCGCATCTCGCCGTTGATCGCGTTCAAGGCCTCGGGCCGGTTGTACGTGATCGTCGCGACGTGCCCGTCGAGCTCGTAACGCGCGGTGTCGCCCACGCCGCCATTCGTAGCGGCTCCCGCCCTCGCTTGCAACGCCGCTAGTTTGACCGCGTGAGCACACAAGCCGAAACCTGCGAGAAGTTCCTGGCGCTCCACCATGGTGACGCGCCACTGCTGCTCCCCAACGCCTGGGACCGCGGCACGGCCAAGTTGTTCGCGTTTCTCGGGTTCTCCGCGGTCGCGACGACCAGCGGTGGTCACGCGGCAACGCTCGGCCGGCTCGACGGGCGAGTGACCCTCGACGAGATCCTCGAGCACGCGACCGCGCTCGCCGTCGCGACCGACGTCCCGATCAACGTCGATTTCGAGAACGGGTTCGCCGACGAGCCGGCCGGGGTTGCCGCCAACGTCTCGCGTATCCGCGCGACCGGCGTCGCCGGCTGCTCCGTCGAAGATTTCACCCGCCGCCGCGACGACCCGATCTACGAGACGGCTGTCGCCGCGGCGCGCGTCGAGGCTGCTGCCGAGGCTGCGCACGGAACGGGGCCGCGGCTGGTGCTGACCGCGCGCGCGGAGAACTACCTGCACGGGCGGCCCGATCTCGGCGACACGATCGCGCGGCTCCAGGCGTATCAGGCGGCCGGCGCCGACGTGCTCTACGCACCCGGACTGAGCAGTATCGACGACATCCGTTCGCTGGTGTCGTCGGTCGATCTTCCGGTGAACGTCCTCGCCCTGCCGAACGTTGCGCCCGTCGCGGAGCTGGCCGCGGCCGGCGTGCGGCGGGTGTCGGTCGGCAGCGCGTTCAACCGGGTGGCGCTCGGCGCGGTGGTCGACGCCGCGCGGGAATTGCTCGACCGCGGAACCTACGGATTCTGGCGGGTCGCGGCGTCGGCAGCACCGGCGACCAACGCGTTCGGTTGAGTTTCGGGGTTCCGCTGAGGTCGAGCGTGCCGGTTCGCGCCGACGACCCGGATCAATCGTGTGCCATCGCGACCGCCGGTGCGGCGGTGGTCAGTCCCGCGGCGGAACCGGCGAACGGGAGGTTGAACGCGAACACTCCACCATCGCCGGCGACGAACCGGTAACCCGCGTTCTGTCCCTCCATTCCGACGATCGGTGAGACCAGACGGATACTGCCCGTCGAACCGTGGAACGGCGCGTCACCGAACGAGAACACGCCGCCGTCGCCCGCGACGGTCCAGTAGCCGTTGCCCGACGGCGTCGGCGCCATGCCCACCATCGGCTGGTTCAGGTGTAAGCCACCCATCGAGCCGTGGAAGCGGGCATCACCGAACGAGAAGATCCCCCCGTCGGACGCGACGAGCCAGTAGCCCTTGCCCGACGGCGTCGGCGCCATACCGACAACGGGCTGGTTCAGGTGCAGGCCACCCATCGAGCCGTGGAACTGCGCGTCACCGAAGGCGAAGACACCGCCATCGGACGCGACGAGCCAATACCCGGGTGTGGCGCGGCCGGCCATGCCGACGATCGGTCGCACGAGGTGAACTCCGACGAGTGAGCCGCAGCTCGGCGCGTCGCCGAACGGGAAGATGTTGCCGTCGGCTCCCGCGACCCAGTATCCGGTGTGCCCCTTCTGTGCGACGCACGCGTCCGGAGCATGCGGCGGGACTCCCGACGGGCCGGCGAACGCGGTGACACCCGACAGCGTCGGTACGAGAACGAGCCCGAGTGCGGCTGAAGGCGCGGCGAAGTGCGCCACGGATCCGACGGCGATCGTCGTGCGTACCGCGCCCGTCGCGGGGTCGAGCGCGTACAGCGTGCCGGAGGCCCGGTCGATCGACCACAGGCTCCCGCCCGCGAGGATCGGCGATCCTGCGGCGCCGGTCGCGGGCCCGACCCAACCGAGCGACATCGACCGGTGAGCCACGTCGACGTTGACCTGTTGGATGTGGTTCGAGCACGGCACGAAGAGGTGCGATCCGTCGAACGCGTTCGTGCCGAAGGCCTCGACGCCGTTGCACATGTGTAGCGATTGCAGCTGCGTCATCGAGTTCGTGTCGACGAGGAACCCGGTTTGTTGCTTGCCGATCTGGAACACCATGTTGTTCGGCAGGACCGACGGCGCGACCGACGAGATGTCGTTGTCGCCCCCCGGGAAGGTCTTGAACGCACCGGTGCGATGCATTGCGGCCGAGCCGTCGAACTTCAGCACGCTCTCGCCGAAGTCGCCGTTGTTGTCGGGATCGGGGTTGCCCGACGCGGCGTAGACGTTGCCGTGCGTGTCGATCGACGCACCACCCGGTGCCCAGATCGCGCCGAGGCCCGAGTTGGGAGTCACGTTGAACGCGACCTTGCCGCTCCCGGCCTCGCTGAGCGAGACCAACCAGCCGTGGTACGGACCGCAATCGCCCGAGTAACCTCCGTAGCCGATGTAGACGCGGCCGTTTCCGAGCGCGAGGCCGGCGCGCTGCTGGATGAACAACGGGTTCTGCACGCCGCCGGGGTCGGCATTCACCGAGACCTTCGGCGCCCCCGTGAGGGTGTCGAGCCCGATGAGCTGATGGTGAATGTGCTGGAACGAATCCTGGATCGTCGCGACGACGTAGATGGTGTGCGACGCCGTGTCGATC
>DATCCI010000041.1:0-2228 GCA_036511415.1 Acidimicrobiia bacterium | reverse complement strand
CAACAACCTCGATCCGCCCTCGCGTACAGCGATCGCGACCGCGCTGCGCGAGTGGAAGGGCGCGATGGTGCTCGTGAGCCACGACCCCGAGTTCGTCACCGAGCTCGCGCCCGACCGGGTGCTGCTCATGCCCGACGGCGTGCTCGACTACTGGTCGGATGACCTCCTCGACCTCGTCGAGCTCGCCTGAGTCCGCGCGGGCGCTGAGGGTACCTGACACGGACGTCAGCCCGGCTTATGATCCGGCGGACCCCGGGGGAGGCCTGCATGAACCGACGTCGTGTTCTCGTCGCACTCACAGCCGCGATCGCATTGACGCTCGCCGCGTGTGGCAGCAGCAGCAAGGGCGCAAGTACGGGCGGCGGCTCGGCCACCACGTCGAGCACGGCGCCGGTCGTCGTGTCGAAGGTGCTCGGGACAGGCGTCACGGCGACCACGGTCAAGCTCGGGATCTCGCTCGTCGACTTCAAGTGCATCGCGCAATTCGTCAACTCGGTGCGCAACAACCAGCAGAACATCTACCAGGCGTACATCAACGACATCAATGCGAAGGGCGGCATAAACGGGCGCAAGATCGTGCCCGTCTTCAAGAGCTACTGCCCGCTCACGAGCACGAGTGATCTGAACGTGCAGATCTGCACGTCGTTCGCCGACGACGACAAGGTCTTCGCGGTGATGGGCAACCTCAGCGATTCCGCCCAGGACGGTTCGGTCGAGACGTGCCTGGCCAAGAAACACAACACACCCGTCATCACGTACAACCTGACCCAGACGATCATGAGTCTCTCGCCGCCGGGCATGGTGCTGTTTCCCGGCACGACACCCGAGCGCGCCGACACCGTGCTCTTCAGGCTGTTGAAGGCGCGGGGGACCTTGACCGGCAAGAAGGTCGCGGTCCTCGCCCAGTCGTCGAGCGAACCCGCGGTGAAGTCGGTCATCCTGCCCGGCCTGAAGAACATCGGCGTGTCGACGGGAACGGCGGCCTACCTCACCGTCTCCGGTGCGGACACGACCGCGGCGCAGGCGCAGCTCTCCAGCTTCATCGAGCGCTGGAAGTCCGAGAACGTGAATGCCCTGTACGTGACGGGCGAGGACGTCTCCTCACAGCAGTTCATCGAGAAGGTCACGCAGCAGATGCCCGGTATCCAGTTGCTGACCGACGTGGGAGACATGAAGACCTTCGGCCAGGACGAGACGAAGGCCGGACTCACGCCCAACCCCTACCAAGGCGTCCTGATCGCCAACGGCTTCTCACCGCACGACTACGACCAGAGCGCGAACTGGAAGTACTGCGCCGCGATCTACAAGACGTACATCCACCAGGACGCCCCGAATGCCGAGACGAAGGTCCCGGGGCCCGACGGCAAGCAGCTCGACACCAACGGCAACATCAACGACGCGTGCCAGAGCCTTTCGTTGTTCCACGACGTTGCGACCCGGGTGGGTCAGTACCTCAACGCCGCCAACTGGGTGGCCGCCGTGAACACCTACGGCCCGATCGCGAACCGCGGCGGCGGTCCCTACGCGTCGCTGACGCAGGGCAAGTACGACTTCGACGACACGTTCCAGCTGCAATCCTTCGACTCGTCGCTCCCGCCGCTCGGCAACTGGAAGTCGCTGACGCCCTACGAGAACCTCTCCAAGTAGGGGCGACCGGACGCAAGGGAACACGATGCACGCGCGACGGCGGGCACACTCGACCGTCGTCGCGCTGCTCGTGGTTGCAGCCGCGTGTAGCAGCAGCGCGAAGGGCGGCAGCGGTCCGAGGCCCACGACGCCGGCCGCGTCGACGACCGTGACGACGCCGAAGGACACCTCGCTCGGCACGGGCGTCAGCGCGACGCAGATCAAGGTCGGCGTCATGATGATCGACTTCTCGTGCATCGAGCAGCTCGTCGACTCCGTCGAGCCGGACCAGCAGCAGGCGTACCAGATCTTCTTCGACGAGATCAACGCGAAGGGCGGAATCGACGGGCGCGAGCTCGTGCCCGTCTTCAAGTCGTATTGCCCGATCAACCTCGCGACCGAGCAGACCGCCTGCACGTCGCTGACCGACGACGACAAGGTCTTCGCCGCGATCGGCACGTTCTACGACCCGGACGGAAACGCGCAGCTCTGCTTCGCGAAGCAGCATCGGACGATCATCATCGGCAGCCCGCTCACCCAGTCGCTGATCGACCGGTGCCCGCCGGGCTTCATGCTCACGCCCGACATCACGTCGGAGCGCC
>DATCCI010000040.1:0-11956 GCA_036511415.1 Acidimicrobiia bacterium | reverse complement strand
GAACGGGTTGATCCACACATTGCGCTTGAACGCCTCTCCCGGGTCTTCGGTGAAGTAACCGGGAATCTTGTGGTCGGTCGAGCGCAGTTTGTGGAACAGGTCGCCCAGGAACTCCGCTCCGTTCTCGACCGACGCGACGCGCACGTTCGGGAACCGCTCGAACAGCTTGTCGAACACGAGCGTGATCAGGAAGTCGTAGGCCGCACGCTCGATGTGGAACGCCTTCACCGAGGGTGCCCAGCGGCCGTTTCCGCCGAACCCGGCTGCGAAACCGTCGATCGCGTAGCCGTTGCTCGAGTAGCCGCTGTCGCCCGCATGCGCGACCACGGTGATACCGGCCTCGTTCACGCGCGCCCAGAACGGGTCGTTGCGCGGGTCGCTCGCCGGAACCTGTCCGGAAGCAGTGTGCGGCGCGGCGGGACGCATCACGACCGTGCGGGCGCCGTGCTCGAGCGCCCACTCGAGCTCGCGGATCGCCCAGTCGACGTCGGCGAGCGTGATGTACGGCGACGCGAAGATGCGACCCTGGTAGTCGAAACCCCAGTCGTCGTCGAGCCAGCGGTTGAACGCGCTGAAGAGTGTGGTCACCGCCTCGATATCGTGCTTGATGAGCTCCTCGTAGAGGATGCCGAGGGTCGGGAACAGCCATACGGCTTCCAGACCGAACTCGTCGAGCTTCGCGACCCGCGCATCGCGATCGCGGTATTCGGCCGGGATCGGCTCGCGCTCGCGCAGGAACTCGTACGGCTGCAGTTTGTCGGGGTTGCCGCGGAAGTAGTCGTGCATCGCGCCCGCTTTGGCGACCGGGTCGAAGGTCGGGTTGACGACGGCATGGCTGACGATCCCGCCCACCACGTGGTATTTGCGACCGTTGACCTCGCACCACTGCACGCAGCGCGGCTGCATCTTGGGATCGACGTAGCGGGTGAACGCGTCGAGCGCCTCGTAGTAGTGGTTGTCGGCGTCGAACGCGGCGTACGGAAGCTCGCTCACGGCAGCAGCCTACCGACCGAACGGGGCTTCCCGATCGGGAGCACGCGTACACTTGGGCCGTGCACGACGTCGTGCGGTACGGGCGAGTCGCGTGACCAGATTCGCGGCGGGAGCGGGGTTCGCCATCGGCGAGGGGTTTGCGGGCGAGGGCGCGAACGCGGCGCACGTCAGCACCATGCTCGGGGCCAAGAGCGGCCCGGTCGGCGTGGCCTGGGCTACCGCGCTCGCAACGCCGCGACCCGGTCACGCCGCGTTCGTCGTGGTCGCGGCGCCGAACGTCCCGGTCAAGCCGATGACGCTGTTCGTGAACAAGGCGACGGTCGACGGCGCGAACGAGCGGCACGGGCGGCTCACGTGGGGCGCGGCCCAGGCCGGTGTCGCGGCCGGGGTGATGAGCGCCCACCGGAAGGGCGTCGTGCACGCGGACGACGCCGACGAAGCCGTGCTGGTGGCCGCGGTCTGGGTGAGTCCCGACGCCGACGACGAGGAAGCCGTGTACGCGAACAACGCGGAGGCGACGCTCGCGGCGCTGACGGCGGGACGGGACGATCTGCCGTCGGTGCGGACCGTGCTCGACGTGGGCGAGCCGCGGAACCCATACTTCCGCGCATGACCCCCGAGCAGGCCGCGCACGAAGCCCGCGAGGCGATCGTGCGCGTCCCCGGGGGTTTCATGACCGATGCTGCAACCTATGCACGCGGCGCCGAGCTCGGCTTCGACGGCCTCGACTTCTACGCAGCCGGACGCGCGGGGGTGCTCGGCGACACGCACGCCGACGTCGTCGTCGCCGCGCTCGTGTTCTTCGCACCCGAGGTCGTGCACGCGGCCTGGGCGAGGTCGGGGCTCGTCATGTCGCGTGAGCGCGCGGCGCGAGAGTGGGCCGCGGTCGCACACGCGTGGGCGGCGACGCACCTCTCCGACGACGTCGACTGGCACACGGTCGCGGCGTTGCTCGGCCGGGTCGTGAACGCCGCTCCCGTCGCCGGCGCCCCGCTGTTCGCGGGTTGGCGCGCGCTCGACGAACCCGAGGAGATCAAGGCGCTCGCATTGCATCGTCTGAACGCCCTGCGCGAGTTGCGGGGCGCGCTCCACGGCGCCGCGGTGCTCACCGTCGGCCTCGCGCCGGTGGAGGCGATCGTCGTGCGCACGCCCGCGATGCTTTCCGTGTTCGGCTGGCCCGAGCCGCACCCCGACCCCAAGCCCCTGCACGACCGGTGGGCCCTCGCCGAGGCGCGCACCGACCGTATGTTCGGGCGGCATCTCGCCGTGCTCGACGACGAGGAGCGCGGCGAGCTCGTCGAGGTGCTGCTGAGCCTCGTCCCGTGACGGGGCTTGCCGCGCCCGGCTCGAGCGTGACGCCCGAGGAGCTGATCCTCGTCTCGGTCGACGACCACATCTGCGAGCCCGCCGGCATGTTCGACGCGCACGTCCCCGACCGTTACCGCGATCTCGCGCCGCGCGTCGTCGACGAGGCCGACGGGTCGCAGCAGTGGTTCTACGGCGAGCTCCGAGGGCGGAACCTCGGGCTGAATGCGGTGGCGGGCAAGTCGCCCGAATACTTCAACGTCGATCCGTTGCGCTACGAGCACATGCGTCCCGGCTGTTACGACGTGCACGAGCGGGTTCGCGATATGTCGGCCGGAGGGCAGCTCGCCGGCCTCAACTTCCCCAACTGGACCGGTTTCTCCGGGCAGGTGCTGAACCAAGGCCCCGACCGTGACGTCAACCTCGTGATGATCAAGGCCTACAACGACTGGCACGTCGACGAATGGTGCAGTGCGTATCCCGAACGCTTCATACCGTGCGGGATCCTGCCGCTCTTCGACGTGCACGAAGCGGCGCGTGAGGTGCACCGCCTGGCCGCCAAGGGTTGCCATGCAGTGACGTTCTCGGAGAACCCCGCCGGTCTCGGCATGCCGAGTATCCACACCGACGAATGGGATCCGTTGTTCGCGGCGTGCTGCGAGACCGGCACCGTCTTGTGCTGTCACGTCGGGTCGTCGTCGAAGAGCGCGTCGACATCGCCCGACGCACCCGCGCCGGTGCCCATGAACCTGTCGTCGGTGATGGCGATCTACACGCTCGGCGATCTCTTGTGGGCGTCGTTCTGGCATCGGTTCCCGCGATTGCGCTTCGCACTGACCGAGGGCGACATCGGGTGGATTCCGTACTTCTTGTGGCGCGCCGAGCACACGCTCGAACGGCACAACGGATGGATGCGTCACGGCCGGCCTCAGGGTCTGTCGCCCACCGAGCTGTTCCGCGAGAGAATCCTCTGCTGCTTCATCACCGATCGCATCGGCGTGAAGCTGCTCGACGAATTCAACGTCGACAATGTCTGTTGGTAGAGTGACTACCCCCACTCCGACAGCTCCTGGCCCCGTGCGCCCGAGCGCTGCGCGGAGCTGTTCGTGGGGCTCGACGAGCGGGTGGTTGCCGGCATCACCCACCGCAACGCCATGCGCCACTACCAGTTCGATCCCTTCGCGCACCGCCCGCCCGAGCGCTGCACGGCCGGGGCCCTGCGGGCCGAGGTGCCCGACGTCGAGGTGGTGACGAGGCTCGGACGGCCGGCCGACGACCGCGACCTCGCAACCTGGCAGCGTCTTACCAGGCGGTGACGCCTTACCGGGCGGTGACGTCTTGCCGGGCGGTGACGTCTTGCCGGACGGTGACGTCTTGCCGGACGATAGCCATTTGGGGCGCCGAGGCTTCCGGCCTCGTCCGCAGTTAGACTGATTTCATGCTTGCGGAGATCATCGGGCCCGACATCTTGATCGTCCTGGTCGTCATCCTCGTCTTGTTCGGCGGCTCACAGCTTCCGAAGCTCGCGCGAGGTCTCGGCTCGGCACAAAAAGAGTTCAAGAAGGGTCTCGAAGAGGGTTCGTCCGACGACGACGAGCCCAAGAAATCCGAGAAGTCCAAGTCCGACTGAGCGCGCGGCTCGCCGAGCGTCAGCCCGACCGACTGGCCTAGGTCGCCTTCCATCCGGGCGGCGGCGGATCCGCGCGTTTCGCGGCCGCGCCGAACAATCGCGGGATCTCGCGGCGGTAGTCGTCCGCGGTGAAGCCTCGATCGTCGGCGTGGGCGCGGTCTTGCACCGACCACGTGTCGATGTGCTCGACGGTGCCCCCACGCACCTGGAACGTCTGGCCCGAGATCCAGCCCGCGTCGGGTGAGGCGAGGTACGCGCCGAACTCGCCCACGTGCACGGGATCGCGCGGATCGAACTGGCCGGCGCCCGCACCGCTGTCGGCGTCGTTCAGATCGTGGACCGTCTGATCGCGGGCCATCCGCCACCCGATCTGCGCGAGACGCGTGTTGGCGCCCGGCATGATCGTGTTCGCGGTGACCCCGTACGGCGCCATCTCGGTCGCCAGGGCCTCGGTGAAAGCCTGGACGCCTGCTTTGGCCGCCACGTAGTTCGACTGCCCGGCTCCGCCGTAGACGAGCAACCCGGTGGCGGTGTTGACGAGTCGTCCGTAGGTGGTTCCGTGTTGCTTGGCCTGCGCTCGCCAGTACTGGCACGCCGGGCGCGACACGACGAACGTGCCGCGCAGGTGGACGCGGATCACGTCGTCCCATTCCTCGTCGCTCAGGTTGAACACCATGCGCGGCCGACCGAATCCCGCGTTGTTGATGACGATGTCGAGGCGGTCCCAGGTGTCGAGCGCACGTGCGACGAGCGCGTCACCGACGCCGGAATCGCCGATGTCGCCGCGGTGTGCGACGGCTTCGCCGCCCGCCGCCGATATCTCACGCGCGACTTCGGCCGCGGGGTCGTCGTCGGTCGGGGCGCCGTCGGTCGCGACGCCCGCGTCGTTCACGACGACCCGTGCGCCGTAGGCCGCGAGCCGAGTCGCGTACGCGCGGCCGATGCCGCGACCCGCGCCCGTGACGACCGCGACCCGTTCCCGGAGATCGATCACCCGTCGGGCCCTCCCGGTGGCCGGCGCTCACGCACGCGCATCCACCGCGGTGTCGACGGTGAGCCCGACCTCTTGCCCGAAGGAGATCTCGAGGTTGTGGCCGTCGGGGTCGACGATGTACGCCCAGTAACCGACCGGCGGCCCGGAGTCGATCGGACCGAGCACCGTGCGCTGCTCGGCGTGGGCCCGGCTGCACAGGATGTCGACCTCCTCCCGGCTCGCGACGCCGAGGCCGATGTGACAGTACGCGCCGCCCAGCCGCTCCTCCGGGCTTCCGCCTCGCGCCGGCGCCTCGATGAGGACCAGCACGAACGGCCTGGTCAGATCGCTGATCCAGGCCACCGACGTACCGGAGTCGGCGTCGGTCCGGTGATGCACGACCTGCATGCGCGCGTAGCGATCGTAGAAGTCGAGGCTCGCCGAGAGGTCGGTGACCGGCAGGGCGATGTGCGTGATGCCGTGGTCGACCGTCACGCGCCGATGGTAGGCCGGGCCGGGCGCGCGCCGCCGGTACACTCGCTGCTCCTTATGCAGAGCACCGTCGAGCCCGTCGAGAGCCTCGCGGACGACGCCGCGCCCGACGACAGCCCCGCGGGTGTCGCGAGCAAGGTCAAACTCCACGTCACGGTTCCCGCGCCCGAGTTCGAGCGCGCGATCGACGCCGCGTTCCGCAAGCTCGCCCGCGAAGTTCGCATTCCCGGCTTCCGCCCGGGCAAGGCACCGCGGCGTCTGCTCGAGGCGCGGCTCGGAAGCGAGGTCGCGCGCGAGCAGGCGCTGCAGGACGCGCTGCCCGAGTACTACGTCGACGCCGTGAACGAGCACGACGTCGACGTCATCGCGGCGCCCGAGATCGAGATCACTTCCGGCCAGGACGATGGTGACGTCGAGTTCGACGCGGTCGTCGAAATACGTCCCCAGGTGAAGCTGGTCGGCTACGACGAGCTGCGCGTCGAGGTGCCGTTCCAACCGGTCTCGGACGATGACGTCGAGCGCCAGGTAGACGCGCTCCGCGAGCGTTTCGGCGATCTCGCAGATTCCGAATTCCCCCTGGTCGACGATGCGTACGCGACGATCGACATCGCCGGGACGATCGACGGCGAGGCCGTCGAAGGGCTCACGGCAAGCGACTTCTTGTACCGGGTCGGCTCCTCGATGGTGGTCGACGAGCTCGACGTACAGCTGCGCGGCACCAAGCCCGGCGCGATCCTCGAGTTCACTGCGACGCTGCCCGACCGTTTCGGCGAGCTGACCGGTCGCGAGGCGAAGTTCCGGGTCATGGTCAAAGAGGCCAAGCAGAAGGTGCTCCCCGATCTCACCGACGAGTGGGTGCAAGAGGCGAGCGAGTTCCAGACCGTCGACGAGCTGCGCGCCGACATCCGCAAGCGGGTCGAGACGATGCAGCGGTTGCAGGCGCAGATGGCGCTGCGCGACAAGGTGCTCGAAGCCGCGGCCGGCCTCGTTCCGATCGAAGCGCCTCCGACCCTCGTCGAGGCCGAGACCCGCCGTCGTGTCGAGGATCTCGCGCATCGGCTCTCGCACCAGGGCGCGAGTCTCGAGCAGTACCTCGAGACGACCGGTCAGGAACCGCAGGCCTTCGTCGACGAGATCAGGGTCGGCGCGGCGCGGGCCGTGCTCGCCGACCTCGCGCTGCGCGCGGTCGTCGCGCAGGAGGCCGTCACTGCGAGCGACGAAGAGGTCGACGCCGAGGTGCAGCAGCTGGCCGAACGCACGGAGCAGAAGCCGGCGAAGGTGCGTCGTGAGCTCGAACGGAGCGGGGCGCTGGAGGCGGTACGCTCTGATGTCGCGCGTGGAAAGGCGCTCGAGTTCCTCGTCGATCACGCAACGGTGCTCGACGAGGGCGGCAACGAGATCGACCTGACGGTGCCCGACAACCTGAGCGACGACCACGATCACGACCACGAACACGACCACGACCACGACCACGATCACGATCACGACATCGAACACAAGGAGTCCGAGGCGTGAGTATCCGCAACGAATACGTCCCGGTACCGCGATTCATCCAGGACACCCCGCGCGGTCGGATGGAATGGGACCCGTACTCGCGTCTCGCGAACGATCGCATCATCTTCTTGGGGACGCCGGTCGACGACAGCGTCGCGAACCTGTTGATCGCGCAGTTGCTGATCCTCGAGTCCGAAGACCCGGAAAAAGACATCATCATGTACATCAACTCGCCCGGCGGCGAGATCACGGGTCTGTTTGCGATCTACGACACGATGCAGTACATCAAGCCCGACGTTCAGACCTGCTGCATCGGACAGGCCGCGTCGGCGGCCGCGGTCCTGCTCGCATCGGGTGCGCCGGGCAAGCGCTTCATCCTCCCGCACGCGCGCGTCCTCATCCACCAACCGCACGGTGGTGCGTCGGGCCAGGCGGTCGACATCGAGATCCAGGCCAAGGAGATCGTGCGGATGCGTGAGCTCCTCGACGAGATCCTGGCGTTCCACACCGGCCAGGCGCTCGATCGGGTGTCGAAGGACACCGACCGCGACTTCATCATGAGCGGTATCGAGGCCAAGGATTACGGCATCGTCGACGAGATACTCACCAATCGAGAGCTCGCCGCGGTACCGTCGGCCGAAGGCACGAGCTAGGACCTCGGAGACCCAGGGGGAAAGGGGCCTTTCCTGTGGCAAAGTTCGGTGACGGTGGCGACCTGCTGAAGTGCTCTTTCTGTGGGAAGAGCCAAAAGCAGGTCAAGAAGCTCATCGCGGGTCCGGGCGTCTACATCTGCGACGAGTGCATCGATCTCTGCAACGAGATCATCGAGGAAGAGCTGTCGCAGAGCACCGAGGTCCACTTCGACGATCTCCCCAAGCCGCGTGAGATCTACGAGTACCTGAACGACTACATCATCGGGCAGGAACAGGCCAAGAAGATCCTCTCGGTCGCGGTCTACAACCACTACAAGCGGGTACAGGTCGGCGCCTACGGAGACCCCGACGTCGAGTTGCAGAAGTCGAACATCTTGCTGATCGGTCCGACCGGATGCGGCAAGACGCTCCTCGCGCAGACGTTGGCGCGCATGTTGAAGGTGCCGTTCGCCATCGCCGACGCCACCGCGCTCACCGAAGCCGGCTACGTCGGCGAAGACGTCGAGAACATCCTGCTCAAGCTGATCCAGGCGGCCGACTACGACGTCAAGAAGGCCGAGACCGGCATCATCTACATCGACGAGATCGACAAGATCGCGCGCAAGGCAGAGAACCCGTCGATCACGCGCGACGTCTCGGGCGAGGGTGTGCAGCAAGCACTGCTCAAGATCCTCGAGGGCACTACCGCATCGGTGCCGCCCCAGGGCGGGCGCAAGCACCCGCACCAGGAATTCATCCAGATCGACACGACGAACATCCTGTTCATCTGCGGCGGCGCGTTCGCCGGGCTCGACCGCATCATCGAGGCGCGGGTCGGAAACCGCGGGATCGGCTTCGGCGCCGACGTCCGCAAGAAGAACGACCTCGAAGAGACCGGCCGCTTCCTCGCCGACGTGCTGCCCGAGGACCTACTGAAGTTCGGGCTCATCCCGGAGTTCGTCGGTCGGCTCCCGGTCGTCGGCGTCGTGCACAGCCTCGACAAGGACGCGCTGATGCGGATCCTCATCGAGCCGAAGAACGCGTTGGTGAAGCAGTACCAGAAGTTCTTCCATTTCGACGACGTCGACCTCGTGTTCAGCGACGACGCGCTCGACGCCATCGCCGACGAGGCGCTGAAACGCGGCACCGGCGCTCGCGGCCTGCGCGCCATCCTCGAAGAGGTGCTCCTCGAGGTGATGTACGACCTGCCGTCGCGCACCGACGTCGTGAAGTGCATGGTCGACAAAGAGGTCGTGCTGCGCAAGATGGCACCGACCCTGGTGACGGAAGACGAATCTCGCAGATCCGCGTGATTCTGGGTCGCACTCGCTGCGGGCCGGGATACCCGGCCCGCGGACGCTCGTTTCTACTGGTCGACTCCGGCTACGCCTCCCCTCCGGTCGGCTTCGCCTGCGTCTCCTTGCTCCTCCCAGTTCGCTTCGCTCACGGCCCCCGTGCGGCTACTCGAGACGCGCGGTGTAGCGGGCTTCGCGTTCTTCCACGACAAGGGCGAGTTCGAAGGCGTCGCTGAGGATTTCGCTCGTCACTGTCTCGTCTAATGGGCCGGAGGCGAGGGTCTTGCCTTGTTTCAGGACGAGTGCGTGGGTGAAGGCGGGGGGGATCTCCTCGAGGTGGTGGGTCACGAGTACCAACGCGGGGCGGGTTCGGTCTCTTGCCCAGGTGGCGAGGTCGGCGACGAGCTCTTCGCGGCCGCCGATGTCGAGGCCGGCGGTCGGTTCGTCGAGGAGCGCGAGGCCGGGCTCGTTCATGAGCATGCGGGCGAGCAGGACCCGCTGGCGCTCGCCGGCGGAGAGCGTGGCGAACGCGTGCGCCGCGAGAGCCGCGCAACGCCACTCCTGCAGCAGTTCCCGCGCCCGGGAGCGGTCGGCGTCGCGGTATCGATGCCACCAGGGCGCCAGCGCGGCGTAGCGCGCAGTCATCACGACTTCGGCGGCGCTCATCGTCGGTTCGAGCTTGGCCGCGAGCGCGGGGGAGGAGAACGCGATGCGCTCGCGCAAGGTACGGACGTCGGTGCGACCGAGCCGTTGGCCGAGCACGTCGACGGTGCCCGACGAGGGATGCTGATAGAGCGACGCGATGCGGAGCAGCGACGTCTTCCCCGCGCCGTTCGCGCCCAGCACGACCCAGCGCTCCTCGGCGTTCACCGTCCATTCGATGCCGTCGAGGATCCTCGCGCCGTCGAGCACGAGGCTCACGCCCGCGCAGCGCAGGACCGGGTTCGCGTTCACGGTGCTCCTCCCGTTCTCTCCTCGACGGTCGGGAGAGCCTAGAAGCACGGGCGATCGCGTCCGGCGCCGACGTCTGGTTGCTTGCCGCCGGCGTCGCTTCGTGTCAAGGTCGATCGATGGCCCTCGACGACGCGGTCGTGCAACCCGTGCGACCGCACGACCGCTTCCCGTGCTTCGACGGCGTGCGCGCCCTGGCCGCCTTGATGGTCGTCGTCTACCACGCCGTGTTCTTCAACACGAACTTCCTTACCCGGGGCGGCGCGTTCCTCGGCACCTTGAATGCCGGCGTGTGGATCTTCTTCGTGACGTCGGGATGCCTGCTGTACCGGCCGTTCGCGGCGTCGCACCTCGGCCCGGGCTCGGGAGTCGATCCGCGCGGCTATGCGCTCCGCCGGCTGGCGCGTGTCTACCCGGCGTACTGGCTGGTGCTCGCCTTCTTCACCTTGATCGTGCCGAGGATCAACATCTACGGCCTGCACGGATTCCTGCTCCATACGTCGCTGACCCAGACGTACGTGCACATCAACCCCTTCGTCGACGGGCTGCCGCCCGCGTGGAGTCTCGTCGTCGAGATCTCCTTCTATCTCTTCCTTCCGTGCTACGCGTTGTTGATCGGCGCGCTCGCTCGGCGATGGCGTCCGCTCGCCGTTGAGCTGGTCGGGCTCGCGGTCCTGTTCACGATCGGCATCGTCGCGATCGTCGCGATCGGCTTCGGTTACGACGCGCCTTGGGTCACGGTCCTTCCCCAACACCTCGGCGCGTTCGCGCTCGGCATGCTTCTCGCGGTGCTGAGCACCCAGCGCTGGAACGTGCGCGTCGCGACTCGACTCTCCGAGATCGGACGTGCTTCATGGATGTGGTGGACGGCCGCGCTCGCCGCCCTCATCGCGATTCCGGTGGCGCTGCGCCTCGATCCGCTCGCGGCGCCGAACGCGCCCCAGTTCATCGGCCTCAACATCTGCCAGATGATCGTCGGCTTCTGCGTCGTCGTGCCGGTGGTGCTCGGACCGCAAGATCACGGCGCGATCCGGAGAGCCTTGCGATCGCGCCCCGCGGTGTACCTCGGTCTCGTCAGCTACGGCATCTACCTCTGGCATTGGTACATCCTGCGGATCGTCGCCGACTGGCTCGGCTGGCCGCTGTACCACGGCAACTGGTTCGCGGTCCTCGCCCTGGCGCTGCCGATCGTGGTCTTCGCCGCGAGCGTGAGCTGGTTCGCGCTGGAGCGCCCGGTCCTGCGACTGGCGCACCGGGCCGCGCCGGGGAGCCGCGGGTCGAACGGACCGAAGGCGAGCGACCGTCACGCGCTGCGCGACGCGTAACGGGTGACGGTCTCGTTGTCCGTGCCCACGGTTCCCACTCCATCGCGCCGCGTCCGTCTGTCGCGCCTCGCTTCGGCTCCCGCATTCGCCGAAGCGGCGGTCTATGCGATCGCGATCGCAGCGATCGTCTGGCCCGGCGTGCTGCACGCGCGCACGCAGATCCTCGGCGCGGGCGACGACGCGCGCTACTACACGTGGCTGGGTTGGCGCATGGGACGTCTGATCGCGAACGGGCACATCGTGCCGTTTCATGTCGGGGACGTGATCCATCCGTACGGGCTCGATCTGCGCCTGCTCGACGGGTACCTGCCCTCGTACGTCTCGGGTCTCTTCAACCTCGTCGTCGGCCCGGTGCTCGCGTTCAATCTCACGATCATTGCCGGCGCGATCCTGAACGTGCTCGCGGCCCGGTCGCTCGCCCGGCGTCTGGCAACGTCGCGTGCGGTGCATACCATCGCGGCGGTGGCGTTCCTCGCGGCGCCACCCATCGCGTTGAACGTGCAGCTCGGACTGCTTCCGCTGTTCTGGGCGTTCACCGCGCCGCTGCTTGTCGCCGATGCGCTCGATGTCGTCTCCGGCGCGCGGGGCGTCAGGCCGATCCGGCTCGCGGCCCTGCTCGCGCTCGCGTATCTCTGCAGCGTCTACTTCGTCGTGTTCGGCGGCCTTGCGTATCTGCTCATCGTCGGTTTCGCCGCGTTGCGCAACCGGAATTGGCGCATCATCGGGAGCGCGGCGGCGGCCGCGGTGATCACGCTCGTGGTACTCCTTCCGTTCGTCGTCCCGCGCATCCAGTTCGACCACAGAGAAGCGGCGCGAGGCGTCGACACCGAGCTGCTCGCCGACAGCAACTTCTTCTCCGCCGACGC
>DATCCI010000039.1:0-2016 GCA_036511415.1 Acidimicrobiia bacterium | reverse complement strand
TGATCCAGGTACCGGGCTCTTCGAACTGCCAAAACTGCGCCGCCCACATCTGATGCTGACCCACTCCCGAGGCCACGATGGTGCCCGGCTCGGCCTTCTGGGCGATCGACGCGATCACGTGCTGGGGACGCAGCGGCCCCTCGATCGTCGGCTCGTCGTAGACCAGCGGATACTGCGCCTGCCACGAGCGGATCTCGCTCCACCAGCTGTCGAGTGCCTTCGGCGTAGCACCGGCGTCAGAAAGTGCCCGCAGGGCCGCCGCGACGTTGCTCTGGATCGCGGCGTCGGCGTGGCGGACCTTGTTGAACTCGGCCCGGTCAATGTCGACGTGGATGATCTTGGCGTCGGCGGCGAAGGCCGAGATCTTCCCGGTAACCCGGTCGTCGAAGCGCGCGCCGAGTGAGATCAAAAGGTCCGAGCGCTGGATCGCCGTCACCGCCGCGTAGACGCCATGCATGCCGGGCATGCCCAGGTGCTGACTGTGGCTGTCGGGGAAGGCCCCGCGCGCCATCAAGGTCGTGACGACGGGCATCCCCGTCCGTTCGGCGAAGGCCAAAAGCTCGTCGGCTGCGCGCGACTTTAACGTACCCCCACCCACGTAGAGCACCGGCCGCTCGGCCATTTCGATCAACGCGACTGCGCGCGCGATCGCGTCCTCGTCGAGGGCAACCTCGGGCCGATAGCCCGGCAGGTCGTACTCTTCGACGGTCGACGGATACCACCAGTCCATCATCGACTGGGTGACGTCCTTGGGCACGTCGATCAGCACCGGTCCGGGCCGGCCGGTGGTGGCGAGGTGGAAGGCCGCCGCGACCGCACGCGGGATCTCCTGGGCGCTCTGGACGAGGAAGTTGTGCTTGGTGATGCCCATGGTGATGCCCGTGATGTCGCACTCTTGGAAGGCGTCAGTGCCGATCGAGCCGGTGGCGACCTGTCCGGTGATCACGACCAGCGGCGTCGAGTCCATGTGCGCGTTGCCGATAGGCGTGACGATGTTGGTCGCGCCGGGGCC
This sequence comes from Acidimicrobiia bacterium, assembly GCA_036511415.1. Lineage (GTDB taxonomy): Bacteria > Actinomycetota > Acidimicrobiia > IMCC26256 > PALSA-610 > PALSA-610. The sequence continues at coordinate 1,004 of DATCCI010000039.1, read as the reverse complement.
GCTGGTGACTATCGCCACGCCGGGCCGGCCGGTCGCCAGGGCGTAGCCCTCAGCCATGTGGCCCGCCCCCTGCTCGTGACGTACGAGGATGTGACGAATCGAGGAGTCGAGCAGCGGGTCATAGACGGGCAAGATGGCGCCGCCGGGCAGCCCGAACACGGTTTCGACCCCCTGTTGTTCCAGACTCTTGATCAGCGCTTCGGCTCCGGTGAGTTGCACGGTGTTCCTTTGTTGTCGGATAAACAAAAAGGCCTCCCTTTCTGGGAGGCCTCCGGTGTACGTGTTCGCGTGACTACCGGCGACTGTCGCCTACTACTACGAGGATTTCGATTCGGGTCGTCACGTAACCATCTTGACACACGATGGCTCGTGGCACAAGCGCTAGCGCGAGGTGACGGCGCCCTTCTCGGCACCCTGGACTAGGCGAGCGAATTTCTCGAGCACCCCGGTCGTATAGCGCGGCACGAACGGCTTGACCTGGCCAGCGCGAATCGCCAGTTGCGCCGGGTCGACCATCAGATTGATCGAGTGGTCGGTCACGTCGATCACGATCTGGTCTCCGTCGGCGACCAGGCCGATCGGTCCCCCGTCGAGGGCCTCGGGCGCGACGTGCCCGACGCAAAAGCCGTGCGTGCCGCCGCTGAAGCGTCCGTCGGTGACCAATGCGCAGTCCGCGCCGCGGCCCACGCCCTTCATCGCGCCGGTCACCGCCAGCATCTCGCGCATCCCCGGCCCGGCCCGGGGGCCCTCGTAGCGGATCACCACCACGGTGCGCGGCTCGATCTCGCCGGCCAATATCGCCGTCATCGCGGCGTCCTCGCCGTCAAAGACCCGCGCGGTGCCCGCGAACTGCAGGTCGTCGAGCCCAGCCACCTTCACCACCGCGCCGCGCGGCGCGAGAGTGCCGCTCAGCACCGCGATACCGCCGCGCTGGTTGATCGGACTCGAGATGTCGTGAACGACATTGCCGTCGGGACGCGGGGCATCATAGGCCGCCAGGTTCT
>DATCCI010000038.1:0-6779 GCA_036511415.1 Acidimicrobiia bacterium | reverse complement strand
AGGTGCCGGGTCGAGATGTCCCGACGGTGCCGCCGCGCGTTTCCGCCCAGGTCTTGCCCTGCTCGACGTCGAGGTCGTGGGGGAGACCGAGGAGCCGTTCGGCGATGATGTTGCGCAGTACCTCGCTGGTACCACCGCCGACGGTGAGCGCCGGACTGAAGAGGAACCCGCGGTCCCACTCGCCGCCGAGGACCCCGTTCGTTTCGAGCAGGCCGCCCGCGCCCATGAGGTCCTTGGCCAGGGTGAACACCCGCTTGCCGTGCGGATCGGCCAGCGCCTTGCGCAACGACGCGTCCGGGCCCGGCTTCTTGTTCACCGCGGCCGAGATCATCCGCATTCGGTGGTAGCGCAGGATCTCTCCCTCGATGAACGCACCGGCCACGCTCTGGCGCGCGATCGGATCGGCGAGCCCGCCGTTGTCGCGAAAGTGCGCGACGAGGTCGCGCGCGCTCGGTCCGTAGCCCCACTGGAGGCCGCCACCGGTCGACAACGAGACCCGCTCGTTGGCGAGCGTCGTCTTCGCCATGCCCCAGCCCAGGTTCTCCTCACCGATCAGGTTCTCGGCCGGGACGCGCGCATCGGTGAAGAAGACCTCGTTGAAACCGGCGTCGCCCGCCATGTTGCGAATCGGGCGTACCTCGATTCCCGGCAGGTCCATGGGAACGATGAAGTACGAGATGCCGCGATGCTTCGAGACGTCGCCGCGCGTGCGCGCGATCAAGATGCCGAACTTCGCGTGGTCGGCCAGCGACGTCCAGATCTTCTGCCCGTTCACGCGGTAGATGTCGCCGTCGCGCTCGGCCCGGGTGCCGAGGTTCGCGAGGTCGGAGCCGGCGCCCGGCTCGCTGAAGAGCTGGCACCACAGCTCCTCGCCCGCGAGCATCGGCCACAGGTAGCGCTGCTTCTGCGCGTCGTTCCCCAGCGCGACGATGATCGGTCCGCAATGTCCGATGCCGATCGGGTTCAGCGGCTTCGACACACCCGCGCGCCGCATCTCGCCCTCGATGATGAGTTGCAGCGCGGGGTCGGCATCGAGTCCGTAGGGACGCGGCCAGTGCGGCACGACGAAGCCGGCTTCGACGAGCTCGCGCGGTTGCGGCGCGGGATGCTCGATGAACCAGCGCCGGACCTCTGTCCGGCGCGGGTCGTCTTCGGCCGGCAGGTCGACGTCCACGCGTGCAGTCTCGCATTGCCCGGGCGCGCGGTGCCTGTGCTCAACTAGGGACTCATGGCCTGGAACATCGCAGATCTCACCGAGCACATCGTCGACACCGTCCCGGACCGGGTCGCCTTGATCGTCGCCGACGAGCCCCGCACCTACGCGCAGCTCGAGGAGCGCGCCAATCGCCTCGCGCATCATCTGGCCGACCACGGCATCGGCCCCGGCGACCATGTCGGGATCTATGGGTTCAACAGCCACGCCTTCGTCGAGACGATGTACGCCGCCTACAAGCTGCGCGCGGTGCCGGTGAACGTGAACTACCGGTACGTCGAGGCCGAGCTGCGGTACCTCTTCGAGAACGCCGATCTCGTCGCGCTCGTGCACGATGCGCAGTTCGCCCCGCGCGTCGCCGCCGTGCGCGATGCGCTGCCGAAGCTGCGACACCTGATCGCGATCGACGACGGATCCGGCACCGACACCTCCGCGATCGGTTCGGTCGACTACGACGAGGCGCTGGCCGGCGCCAGCCCGGTTCGCGACTTCGGCGAACGCTCCGACGACGACATCTACATTCTCTACACCGGCGGCACCACCGGCATGCCGAAAGGGGTCGTGTGGAGGCAGGAGGACGTTCTGTGTGTCCTCGGGGGGCTGGTGAATTTCGAGACCGGCATACGCGTGCAGGACGAGTGGGAGTTCGCGAAGGCGGCGGGGGAGGCGGCCGACACCGACGGTTTCGGCGTGGTGATCGCGCCACTCATGCACGGCGCCGCGCAGTGGGGGACCATCAACGGGTTGATCAACGGCCGCACGACCGTGTTGACGCCGAAGTTCGACGCGCACGACGTGTGGCGCGCGGTCGAGAAGTACCGGATCCCGACGCTCAGTATCACCGGCGACGCCATGGGCCGGCCGCTGATCGAAGCGCTCGACGAAGGCGGCTACGACGCGTCGTCACTGGTCGTCGTCGCGTCGACCGCGGCGGTCTTCAGCGCGACGGTCAAGGCGCAGTTCCACGAGCGGTTCCCGAACCTGGTCATCGCCGACGCCGTCGGTTCGAGCGAGACCGGGTACAACGGCGTGCGAGTGATCATGGCGGGGGGCGAAGAGAAGCCGGGGCTGCCGACGGTTCGCATGGGTCCCGACACCGTGGTTCTCGACGACGACATGAACATCGTGCAGCCCGGCTCCGGCGTGGTCGGACGCATGGCGCGCGGCGGCAACGTTCCCCTGCGGTACCACAAGGATCCCGAGAAGTCGGCCGCGACCTTCGTCACCGTGAACGGCCGGCGCTACTCGGTCTCGGGCGATTCCGCGATCGTCGAGGCGGACGGCACGATGACGCTGCTCGGGCGCGGTTCGGTGTGCATCAACTCCGGCGGTGAGAAGATCTATCCCGAGGAGGTCGAAGCCGCGTTGAAGGCGCACCCGGCGGTGTTCGACGTCGTCGTTGTCGGCGTGCCCGACGAGCGCTGGGGTGAGCGGGTGGCCGCGGTCGTCGAAGTGCGGCCCGGGCACGGGGTGACGATCGAGGAGCTCGACGCGCATGCTCGCCTGCACGTTGCCGGCTACAAGGTGCCGCGCGAGCTCCATGTCGTCGCCAAGATCGAGCGTTCGCCGAGTGGCAAGCCCGACTACCCGTGGGCCAAGAGCATCGCGACGGGCACATAACTACTGGTCGCTCGCGCTGCGCCTCCCATCCGGTCGGCTTCGCTGCCGCTCCTAACTCTTGAGCTCGACGATGATCTCGTAGTACGGCGCTGACCCCGTGTTGACCGCGGTTTCGACGCCGCCCCTCGGGACGTGCGTGACCATTCCCGGGATCACCGCGGCCTCGAATCGCTCCCGGTAGGGGCCGAGCGTGTCGGGCTCCGGCTCGACCGCGATCCGGTCGCCCCGCACCTGGATGAGCAGGTGATCGACCTCGTGGCGGTGCACGGGGCTGCGCTCGCCCGGCTCCAGTTCGAGCACCCAGACCCGCACCCGGTGGTCCTCGAAGACGATCTTGGTGCCCACGCCCCCGAGCTCGCGTTCCATTTCCCCGAAGCTAACCGGCCACTCCTCGGACGCGAACCGGTCGGGGACCGGCACCAAGATTGGAACGTGTTCTAAAATCGTCCCATGGCATCGCGTCGGTTCCCGTTCCCGATCCCGTTCGGCTGGTACCAGGTCGCGTTCCCGGATGACCTCGCACCGGGCGAGGTCACCGCATTGGAGTACTGGGGCCTCGAGCTCGTTCTGTGGCGCGACCGGGCGGGCTCGTTCCACCTGCAGGACGCGTTCTGCCCGCACCTGGGCGCGCACCTCGCGTACGGCGGCCGGGTCGACGGCGACCTTCTCACGTGTCCTTTCCACGGCTGGAAGTTCGACGCCGCGGGCGCGTGCGCGAACATTCCGTACAGCCAGCGCACGAACCGCAAGGCGCGGGTGCGCACGTACCCGGTCGTCGAACGCAACGGCTTCGTGCTCGCGTGGTACCACCCGTTCGAGGAACCGCCGAAGTGGGAGATCCCGGTCATCGAGGAGATCGGCGATCCGGCGTGGACCGACTTCTACGCGTCGTCGTACGTCATCCGCACCGTCCCGCAGGAGATGTCGGAGAACGGCGCCGACCCCGCGCACTTCCAGTTCGTGCACGGTACCGAGACGGTCGCGGAGCTCGAGAGGTACGACACCGACGGCCCGTGCTCGGTCATGCTCTCGAAGCAGACGTTTGTTACCCCGCGCGGCACGACCGACGGTCGCATCGACGTCTACAACTACGGGCCCGGGTTCTCGAAGGTGTGGTTCAGTGGCATCGTCGACGCGATCAACATCGCCACGACCACGCCCATCGACGAGGACACGACGCAGGTGCGGTTCAACTTCATCGTTCGCAAGCTCGGCGACGAGAAGCTGACGTCGACCGTCGCGGACGCCTTCGTCAAGGAGATCAACAAGCAGGTCCAAGAGGACCGGCCGATCTGGGAGCACAAGGCATTCCTGCCGGCGCCGGCCCTCGCCGATACCGACGGCCCGATCCTCAAGTTCCGCAAGTGGTACAGCCAGTTCTACGCCGAGCCCTACGAGGTTCGGTAGAGAAGCCGGAGTCGGAGCGGGCGACGAAAGCGCGGTTTACACGCGGGAAAGCATGATGTACCCTGGGTCTCGTGCCCAGCCCGTCCGCTATCCGCGATGCCCCGGGCACCCTGTCCGGACTCTCCGCCTTCCTGCCGCGCGCTTGCACGGAGCGCCGGCATTCGCGGGGCCTCGCAATGTCGTTTGCAGCAACCCGCGCATCGTGTACACGCGACGATCGCGGATGGCCGCGAGGCGACGACGTGCGAACTTCGCCGAATACGGGGAGAACCCCGAGTTCGCCGCCGACCTGACTCAGTGCAGCGGGTCGCAGCGGGTTGAATCGGATCCCACTTGTTTGCTCAGGGGACCGACGCGTATTTCGTGCTGCATTGGCGGGTCTGACCCGCGGGGACCTGACCGGCGCCGACCCCTTCGAGCGCGGCGAACGGTCCGCACGGATTCGGGACGACCCAAACGTGCAGCATCGGCGTGTTACCGAGTTTGGCCGATCCCGGAGGACACGCGCCGCCGATCGACGTGAGTCCTGCCACGACCCGCTGCTGCGAGTTGTCGCTGAGGCAGAGGTTGGCGTGCACGTGCCACTGCGTGAGCGCGCCGCCGACGTCGGGCGCGTCGGTGAAGCGGCTGCCGAAGGGCAGCGCGTACATCGCGGCAACTGCGCGCTGCGCGCCGTTGACGTTCTCGTAGACGACCGACTCCGGCCGCATCGGGTCGAGAATGTGACCATCGTTGGAGTACGACCAGTTCACGTAGTGCTCGTCGCCCGTGATGCCGTCGCCGATCGAGCGATACCCCGCGGCGTAGGCCTCCGCCGGCGTCTCGAAACGTTTGATGTCGACGATCGTGGTCTTGATGAGGTTCTCGGCACGTTGCTGTTCGGCAGGCGTGACCCCCGGAGTGCCACTGAGGTCGATGGCGCTGGTCAGCGTGGACGGCTTCGTCGCCGCGGTACGGGTCGTCGTGGTCGTGGTGACGGTGGGCGCCGTCGGAGCTGTCGACGCGCCCGCGCCCGCCGTGTGGGTGCTCGACCCGCCGCAGGCCGCGAGCGCCAGCGAACCGGCCAGTGAACCGATGATGAGCCGCGCAGTACCTCGGTGCATGCCCGACAGGTTACGCCCGCACCGCGAACTCCTGCGGTCGTGGCCGTAGGGGCAGGATCCGCTACGAGTTGGGTGTACGCAGCTTGAATTGTGCGCCCGCGGGGTCGGCCGCGGTCGCGAGGCGACCGTAGGGGGTGTCGACCGCGTCCATCACGACCGAGCCGCCGAGGGCCTTGACCTGGGCGAGGGTCGAGTCGGCGTCGTCGACTTCCCAATAGACGGACCAATGGGCGGGTACACCGTCGGGAAGGAAGGTGCTCGCGTCCATGATCCCGGCCAGTTCTCCCTCGCCGCTCGGGTCGCGCATCGTCGTGTATCGGAACTCGTCGCTGTCGCCGACGGCATCGGTGTCCCAATGGAACACCGAGCGGTAGAACGCGACCGCGGCCGCGTGGTCCCGGGTGTGCAGCTCGAACCAGCTCGGGGCGCCGTGCTCGTTCAACACCGTGAATCCCGGAAACGTCCCGGGCTGCCAGGTGCCGAGGTGCGCGCCGGTCGGGTCGACGAGCACCGACTGGGTACCGAGATCGGCCACGGCCATCGGCGGGCTGATGATCTGGGCGCCGTCGTTCTCGGCCGCCTCGACTGTCTTGGCGATGTCGTCGGTCGCCAGGTAGATCTTCCACGAGTTGTCGGCGGCCATCTCGCCCATGTCCCCCATCCCGCCGGCGGTCGGAACGCCGTTGCGGGTGAACATGAAGTAGCCGCCGAACTCCGGGCTCGGCGCTTGGGCCTCCCAGCCGAAGAGCTCGCCGTAGAACTTGCGGCTGCCTTCCACGTCGGAAGTCCACAGATCGACCCAGCACGGCGATCCGATAGGGGCGCGGTCTCGGGTGGGCATGGTTGCTCCTCTTCGTCGGTTGGAACCGTCATTGCTTCGACCGTCCCGGGGCACCGGATTCATCGGTCCCCCGAGAGTGTCCGACCGCGAAGGTCTACTCGACGACTCTGAACACAGCGTGTAGACACTTGTCGTCGTAAAGCACTCGTACAGGAGACCCACATGCGTGAACGAGGTCGTTCCAGAAGTTCGCGGTTGCTCGGCGGTCGGAGGGTGGCTCGGCACGCGGTCGTGTCCGTGGCCGCGCTGTTGGTCGTGCCGCTCGGCGCGCTCGGCGGCAGTGCGATCGGGGCTGCTGCTGCGGCGTCGACCACGTGCGAGGGGACGCAGGCGACGCCGGCGTCGCTGGCCGGCGGCACGTATTCGAGCGTGGCGGTCATCGGCGTGTGTGCGGTCGACTCCGGGCAGGTCGTCGTCACCGGCGATGTCACGGTCTCCGGTTCCAACGGCGCGCTGGTCGCCGCGTTCGCGCACAACAAGAGCGGGCCCGGTACCTCGGGCATCACGGTTCACGGAAACGTCCTGGTCGGGACCGGCGCGACCGCGATCCTCGGCTGCTTCGCCACCTCGTCGCCGTGCAACGACGACCCGAACA
>DATCCI010000037.1:0-3783 GCA_036511415.1 Acidimicrobiia bacterium | reverse complement strand
TGTTCGGCTGGTTGACGCACGACCGGGCCGCGGCCGACGAGACGCTCGGCGAGCACACACCGAAGGTCCGCGCCGCGTAAGGCGCGCCCGTCGACGAGGTACGAGGGCGGCGCAACGACGCGCCGCCCTCAGCTTCGTTCTTTGAGCTCGTCGAGCTCCTCGACGCTCATCAGCACCGAGCGGGCTTTCGATCCTTCCGACGGACCGACCACGCCCCGGCGCTCGAGCAGATCCATGAGCCGCCCGGCCCGGGCAAAGCCGACCCGCAGCTTGCGTTGCAGCATGCTCGTCGAACCGAGCCCGCTCGTCACGACCAGCTCCATCGCCTCGACGAGCAAGTCGTCGGTCTCGTCGATATCGCCCCGTGAACGGCCACCGGGGGTGTCGGCTCCCTGGATCCCTTCCACGTACTGCGGCTGCACGACCTGGCGCTTCCAGTGCGCGACGACCTTGCGCACGCACTCTTCGTCGACCCACGCGCCCTGAATGCGATCGGCCCGGCTCGACGACGCGTTCAGGAGGAGCATGTCGCCCTTGCCGATGAGCTTCTCGGCGCCGGCCTGGTCGAGGATGACGCGCGAGTCGGCGAGAGTGCTCACGCTGAACGCGAGCCGGCTGGGGATGTTGGCCTTGATCACGCCGGTGATGATGTCGACCGACGGACGCTGGGTCGCGATCACCAGGTGGATGCCGACCGCGCGTGCCATCTGCGCGAGCCGGCAGATGCTGGTCTCGACGTCGCGCGCCGCGACCATCATCAGGTCGGCGAGCTCGTCGACGACTACGACGATGAAAGGCAGCCGTTCGTACGTCTTGCCGGTGTCGGGATCGGGATCGTCGGCCGTCGGCAGGTCACCCTTGTCGTACATCGCGTTGTAGCCGGTGATGTCGCGGACCGCGACGTCGGCGAGGAGGTCGTAGCGCATCTCCATCTCGCGCACGGCCCAGTCGAGCGCGTTCGCAGCCTTCTTCGGATTGGTCACGACTTCGGTCAGCAGGTGCGGCACGTTGTTGTACTGCCCGAGCTCGACCCGCTTGGGATCGACCAGGATGAGCCGGACGTCGTCGGGGGTCGTGCGCATGAGGATCGACGTGACGATGCTGTTGATGCAGCTCGACTTGCCCGCGCCCGTCTGGCCGGCGATCAGCACGTGCGGAAACGTCGCCAGGTTGGCGAACACGGCGCGACCGGCGATGTCGCGGCCCATGCTGACCTCGAGCGGGTGGCTCACCTTCTTGGCCTCGGGACTGCTGAGGATGTCGCCCAGCGTGACGATCGGGCGCATCTTGTTCGGGACTTCGACGCCGATCGCGCTGCGACCGGGGATCGGGGCCAGGATCCGCACGTCGTGGCTCGCCATCGCGTACGCGATCTCCTTGGACAGACTCGTGACCTTGCTCACCTTGACGCCGGCCGCGAGCTCGAGCTCGTAGCGCGTCACCGTCGGCCCGACCGTCGCGTCGATCAGCCGCGCGTCCACGCCGAACTCGCGCATCGTCGCTTCGAGGACGTCGCCGCCCTGCTTCACCATGCGAGTGTCGATCTCGCGCGCCTGGCTCTTCTTGAGCAGGCTCGTCGGGGGCAGCTTCCACGCCACCTTGGGCACGGGGCGGAGATGCGATTCGTCCTCGTCTGCATCGCATTCCTCTTCGTCGTCCTCCTCGTACTCCTCCTCGCCGTCGTCCTCGCCCTCGTCCTCGTCGTACTCCTCGTACTCCTCCTCGGCGTACTCGCCCTCTTCGTCTTCTTCTTCCTCGTATCCCTCCTCCCCTTCTTCCTCCTCTTCGCCTTCGTCGCCGGCGTCTTCGTACTCGACTTCGTCTTCGAGCTCCGCTTCCGCGCCCACCAGATCGATCATCGGCGCCGCTTCGAGCTGGTCGAACAGGACGGCCCGGAGCGCAGGTGATTCGGGTGACTCGGCGGCGATCGGCTCGCCCGAGGAATCCGTCCGCTCGGACGGCAGCGTCAGCAGCGTGCGCGCGTGGCGACCGACGAAGCGGCTCCCGGTCGCCAGACGCTGCACGATCTGACGTACTCCCGTGCCGACCACGAGCAGCGTCCCGAGCGCACCCACCGCGACGAGAACGATCGCCGCGCCCGCATTGCCGAGGCCGGCGCGCAGCGGCGCGCCGATCGCGGCGCCGAGGACGCCTCCGGCGCGATCGAGCGGTTCGAGCGACCCGGCCGCGGTCTTGGCGCGGCCGAGGTGGAACGCGCCGACGATGGCCGCACCCACGAGCACCAGACCGAGGCCGAACCGCAGGCCTCGCCGCTTCGACTCCTCGTCGTCGTCATCGTCGGAGCCGCGCCATTGAAGGACCGTCGACGCGGCGCCGGCCAGGGTGGCGATCGGCACGAGCACCTTGCCCCGGCCGAGGAGCGCAGCCGCAGCGGCATCGATCCCGCGGCCGACCGGTCCGACGAGATCGGAGAACATGGCGAGCAGGCTCAGCAGTCCGAAGACGGCCAGACCGATCGCCAGCGCGTCGACCCGGTGGTCGGCAAGCTGCTCCGAGAGCTCTCCCCGCCACGCGGCCCGGGACCGGGCCCGGACGCGAGCCTTCGACCGCTTCCGTGCGCGCGCAGACTTGGACTGACGGCGCGAAGCCATACCCCAAAGCTAACACCGCCAACTTTGACAACAAGGGGATCGTGGTCGGCGGCCCGGCCTTCGGGCGCGGCGTTTGGAGGAGGCGCCTAGAGGGTGGGCGCGTACCCGCCGTCCACCGGATACACCTGGCCGGTGATCCAGGCCCCCGCATCGCTACACAGGAGCGCGACCAGCAGGGCCGGGTCCTCGGCCCGGCCCAACCGCGGGATCGGGTACGGCCGGGCGAGTTTGGCTTCCAGCTCCGGGTTGCGGGCGACCGCGTCCTCGGTCGGGCCCGTCCTCATCGTGCCCAGCGAGACGCAATTCGCGGTGACGCCGTGCGGGCCGACCTCGGCCGCGAGGCCCCGCACGAAACCCATCGCCCCGGCCTTGGCCGCGCCGTAGATCGCCTGGAACCGTTCGCCGCGCCGCCCGGCATCGGAAACGATAGTGACGATCCGCCCCCAGCCGTGGTCGACCATGGCGCCGACGTACGCGTGCGTGACGTGCAACACCGCGCCCAGGTTGAGACGCATCGCGTCCTCCCAGTCTTCGGGGCAGGTGTCGACGAAGAGCTTCAGCTCGCCGAATCCCGACGTCGGGATGCCGGCATTGTTCACGAGGATGTCGATCGGACCCGTCGCCTCGCGCATACGCGTGATCTTGAAGGGGCTCGTGACGTCGGCTTTCACGGGGCGCGCGTGTTCGTCGCCACCTAGGTCGGCCGCGACCATCGCGGCGCGTTCTTCGTAGATGTCGTTCACCCACACGAAGGCCCCGGCCCGAACGAGCGCCGCGCAGATCTCGGTGCCGACCCCGTTGCCACCACCCGTCACGAGCGCGCGGCGACCCGAGAGATCGATGTCGACGCCCATCGAGGTCAGACTTCCATCACGACCGGGATAACCGCCGGACGCCGGCGGGTGCGCTCGTCGATGAAACGTGCGAGCGACTTGCGCGCGTGGCGTCGCAACGTGTCGAAATCGGTTGCGCCCTCGCCCGCGGCCTCGGCGATCGAGTCGCGGACCACTTGCTTCGCCGCCTCGATCAGGCCCTCGGCCTCGGGTGCGTACACCCAACCACGCGTCACGATCTCGGGACCGGTGACGATCTCGCCCGTCGCGGCCTCGACCGTGACGATCACGACGACGACACCCTCCTCCGAGAGCATGCGCCGGTCGCGCAGCACGCC
>DATCCI010000036.1:0-6004 GCA_036511415.1 Acidimicrobiia bacterium | reverse complement strand
CCACGCCCGTCGAGCCGTACGTGTGCGGCGCTCCGTGCAGGAAGAAGTACTGGTGACCGATCCACTTGTTGCCGGAGCCGAACATGAACGCGAAACCGAACGCCCAGAACAGCAGTGCACACAAGCAGGTGTCGGCAATGCAGGAGATCATGACGTTGGAGACTTCGCGGGTCCTCGCGAACCCGGCCTCCAAGAACATGAACCCGGCCTGCATGAAGAACACGAGGAACGCGGTGACCAGCGTCCACGTGGTGTTCACCGGGTTCACGATGTCGTCAGGCTTGAGAGCCGGCGTCGTCTGACCGATCATCGAGGCGCCGGCTTTGGTGCTGAAATACCAGGTGATCGCCCAGAGCCCCAGCACCACGATGCCCAGGCCGATCATCTTTCCGCCGAAGTAGGCCCAGAACGCCTTTTGGCGCTCTCGGTCTCGGATACGCACGCGCAAGGTAGTGATCATGTAGGGGAACGTAAGGGCCTCTTGTTGCGACTCCGTTCGCTCTGCATGACGCGTCCTGGTCGCGCGCGTGTCAGCAGTGATACATAAACATGACGGATTCCTGACCCGTCATTCGCCCGGTCGCGACGACGGCGCGAGCGGGCCTCACGCTTCGTAGTGGCGGATCTCGATGAGGTGCCGGTTCGGGTCGAAAAGGTAGGGCGAGGGCGCCGATCCGCGCGCGCCGTCCTCGCGGCCCGGACCGCGCATGTTGGCGACGTCGTGGAAGGAATCTCCGTAGGGAATTTCGGTGGCACGAATGCGCGCGAACGTGGCGTCGAACTCGGCGCGCGACATCGAGAAGGCGAGGTGCTCACCCCCGGTCGTTCCCCACGGCGCGAGCTGCAACGTGAGACCGGGACTCACGCGCACGACCGTGAACGGACCCGACTCGCCCTCGCAACCGAGGGCGAGCACATCGGTGAAGAACCGAACGCTCTCGTCGCGGTCGTTGACGGGCAGGATCAGGTGGTCGAGCTCCATATGCGGCGGCACCGTAGAACGTGAACGCCTACGCGTCGACCACGACCCATCCGCTCATGCCGTACGCCAGGTGACCCGGCAGGTGACAGGCAAACTCGATGCGGCCCGGCTGGTCGAACAGGTAGAAGGTCTCCCCGACGTCGTCCGGTGCCACCGAGACCTCACCGGGCACGGGTGGATGCGTCGGCTCCTTGCCGAGCTCGTGGCGCAGGTGCACGCTCGCGTCGCCGACGATGAACTCGTGATGGATCGGGTCGCCGTTGTGGATCAGGAACCGGACCAAGGTGCCCTTCCGTACGCGCAGCGTGGCGATGGAGAAATGGCTGTAGTGGATGCCGACCTCTACGGTGACGAGACCGGGCCCGAGCGCCGGATCCGTCGCCGCGTGCGCGTCCGTATTCGTCGCGTAGCAACCAACGGCGGTCGCACCACCGACCAGGAGCGCGAGTGCACCCCTGACCAGCCACCTCACGCCCGCACTCCCAGTGCGGACCGGCGGCGGCGTCCGACGAGGCAGGCGAGGCCGAACGTGCACGTCGCGGTGATCGCCGCGGCAACGAGCGGCCAGGTTGCCCACCCGCCTTCGGGCACCGTCACCGGGTGGGCCACGGTCGCGGTGACTCCCGTGTCGGCGAGGAGCGGCACCGCATTCGCGTGGTCGGAGACCGCGAGGTCGTAGCCGAGCCGGCCGGCGGGCACGTCGAGCTTGAGATACGTGAACCACATGTGTGTCGGCACCCAGCTCATGCCCTTGTCGGAGCGCAGATCGGCGAGCAACGAGGCCGAAGCGGGCTCGTTGCGCTGCAGGCCCAGGCCGGCACCGCCGGCCAACAGCTTCGGCTGATCGTCGGTCAGCAGGAACACGTCGGCGTCGACCACCGCGGCCTTGTCGAGACCGAGGCTCAGGATGTGCAACGGGACCCACGGCTCCTTCACCGGGATCGTCAACATGATCGGCGTTCCGTCACCTGTGCCCTGCCCGAGCGTGCGGGCGCGCGTCGCGTCGAACCGCGCGGCCATGAAGATCGGACTGCGCCGACCGTAGAAGTCGAGCATCGCCGGTGCGTCGGGTGTCAACAGGAACCCGTGGTCGACGGCCCATTTCCCGACCTCGGCGCCGCCGCCCTTCAAGATGGTGATGTCGAGCGCGTCGATCTTGGTCTGGTAGAGCACCTGGGCGCTCTTCGCCGACGGCTCGGCCGCGGCGTCGGCGAAGACGGATCGCTCCGGCGGAGCGACCTCGCGCTCGAGCCGCTGCAACGTCCAACTGCCGCCGCGCTCGACCTTCGTCGGCACGCCGGGCAGCGGCACGATCGATCCGACCTCCTTGCCCTGCCCGCTGAACTCGAACGACGTGACGTAGCGCTCGACGCCGTTGTGATACGCCGCGAGCGTCGTGGTGCGCGTGAGCTTGATGGTGCCGTTCTCGCCGACCAACCCGCCGCACGCGCCCGCCGGCGCGGCGATCGCGACCACGATCGCGACCACGCCGGCGGGCGCGGCCACGGCGACGAGCATGCGGGAAGCGACTCGACGAATAGTTGGCCGACGAAAACCTGGCCGACCGAATATTTGCGGCATGGGACCCCCTGAGAGCTGCTGGCAAGAGTCCGACGACGCCCGCGTGCGTCCGGTTCCGAGAAACCTGGAGATCGGTCGAGCCGCTATTCCTCGGTGATGCCGTAGTGCGCCACGTAGGGGGCAAACGTGGCGCGCACGTGCGCCTCGTCGAGGCCGAGGTCGGCGAAGGAATAGGTGTGGGCGCCGTGCTTGGCCTTGGGCTTGGCGTCGAGGTAGCCGGTGATCGCGCGATCGTGACCCTTGGGCCAGTCGTATCCGAGCTTTTCGTAGACGCGGCGCAGCATCGCGACCGGATCCGACATCAACTCGAGGAAATGCGTGTCGACGATCTGGTCGTCCGGCACGGTGCCGTCGGACCGCTGCGCGATCACCTGCTCGAGGAACAGCTGATACGTCATCTCCATGATCGGGCCGAGCGTCAACCGTTCGTCGCGGTCGCTGCGCATGAATCGCAAGACGGCGAGCAGGCTGACGAGCGAGGCGATGAACCGGCGCGGGTCGCGATGCGTGTGGATGACACGCGCGTCGGGATACTCGGCGAAGAGCGCGGCGAGGGTCGACAGATGACCGGGCGACTTGAGCAACCAGCGCCGGGCGGTCGCAGTGGTGTCGATACCCGGCGCGTGCTGAAACGTCTGCAGCATCCGCCGGTGCAGGCGGTACACGCGGCCGAGCATGTCGAGGTTCTCGAGCTGCCAGCCCGTGAAGCTCGGCGTGTCGTAGAGCATGCTCCAGTACGGCCCGGCAAAGTCGTACATCAGGAAATGCACGCACTCACACGGCAGGTCGCTCGCGAGGTCGTGCATCGTCATGAAGTCGGGATGGATGTCGGCCCAGAATTCCTGCTCGCATTCCGACAGCTCGCGCCGGCGTTCGGCGCCGCCTTCCTCGCGCAGCGGATGCAACGCCTCCCACGCGAACGGCGCGCGCAGCTGCGGGTCGAGCGCGAGCAGCTCCAGGAGGATGGTCGTGCCGGTGCGGGGTGGGCCCACCACGAACAACGGCGCGTCGATCGCCTCGGCGCGGATCGCGGGACGCGCCGTCCAGGCGCGTTGGAGTCGGAGCCAGGTCTGCAACACCTTCAAGAGCTCGGCGCGGGTCACGACGCGACCCAGCGCGTGGAGCCGTGCCTCGTCGTCGATCGCGGTCACCATCCGGCGGTAGGTCTCGGTCCAACCCGGCCAGTCGTGCTCACCGAGATCGTCGAGCCCGGTCGAGGCGCGCGCCGAGGCCAGGAGCTCGTCGGGATCGAGGCTCGCCAGCAAGCGGGGATCGCCCACGACGTCGCCGAACAGGTTCAGGCGGCGGACCCAATCCGGATGCACGAGCGCCATGGGGCGGACGCTACAACTCCTAGGATTCTCGCCGACTCGAAGGGAGCCGTGAGAATGCCGACGATCGCGGAGCTCGTCGTCCCACGCGCTGACGACGCGAGCACCGGTCTGATCTTCGAGGATCGCTCGTGGACGTGGGCGGAGGTCGCGCACGAATGCGCGGTGCGGGCCGCGATGCTTCAGGCGATGCGCCGGCGCGGACGCCCGTTCCATGTCGGCGTGCTGCTCGACAACGTTCCCGAGTACGTCTTCGTGCTCGGTGGTGCTGCGCTCGCGGGCGCCGCGGTCGTCGGTATCAACCCGACCCGGCGGGGGGCGGAGCTCGCGCATGACATCCGGCACACCGATTGCGGGCTCATCGTGACCGAGGCGGCGCACCTACCACTCCTCGACGGCCTCGACCTCGGTGTCGACGACGATCGGATCGTCACCATCGAATCGGACACGTGGCACGGCTGGTGCCACACCCACGCCGACGCGTCGCTCCCTACGGAGCTCCCGGGCCCCGAGACACTGTTCGTCTTGATCTTCACGTCGGGCTCGACCGGCGCGCCCAAGGCCGTGCGCGGAACCCAGGGGCGCTTCGCCGGGCTCGGCGAACGCATGCCGTTCGGCCCCGACGACGTCCTGTACTGCCCGATGCCGCTCTTCCACGGCAACGCGCTCGCGTCGAACTTCGTCCCGGCACTGACGTCCGGCGCCGCGATCGCGTTGCGCCGCCGGTTCTCCGCGTCCGAGTTCCTCGACGACCTGCGCGGCGTGGGCGCGACTTACTTCAACACGGTCGGTCGCGCGCTGTCGTACGTGCTCGCAACCCCGCCCTCCGTCGACGACCGCAGGCACCGGGTCAGGTTCGGGCTCGCGCCCGAGTCGTCACCGACCGACGCGGCCGCGTTCCGAGAGCGGTTCGGCATACCGATCGTCGGCGGCTACGGCTCCAGCGAGGGTGCGATCATCATCACGCCCGTACGCGACGCGAAGGCGGGCGCGCTCGGCCTGCCGCCGGCCGGCGCCGACGTCGCCGTCGTCGATCCCCTCACCCGCGTCGAAGCTCCGCGGGCAGAATTCGACGAGAACGGCCGGTTGACGAACGCGGGGTTCGCGATCGGTGAAATCGTGCGCCGCGACGCGGGCATCGTCTTCGAGGGCTATTACAAGAACGAGGAGGCGACGTCCGAGCGCAACCGTGACGGCTGGTACTGGTCGGGCGATCTCGGGTACCGCGATCACGAGGGCGTCTTCTACTTCGCCGGCCGAACGGCCGACTGGATGCGGGTCGACGGCGAGAACTTCGCGGCCGCGCCGATCGAGCGCATCATCAGCCGTCATCCCGACGTCGGCGCGGTCGCCGTCTACGGCGTGCCCGATCCGGTCACCGGCGACCAGGTGATGGCGGCCGTCGAACTGCGCGCCGGACGCGCGTTCGACGCGGCGGGTTTCGGTGCGTTCCTCGACGCCCAGCGCGACCTCGGCACGAAGTGGGCGCCGCGCTTCGTGCGCATCGTCGACGCGCTCCCCGTCACCGGTGCGGACAAGATCGCGAAGCTGCCGCTGCGCGCCGCCGGTTGGACGCAGGCGCCTCACGTACCGGGCGAGGTCTGGTGGCGGCCCGAGCGCGGGGCCGGTTACGAACTGCTCTCCGAGGAAGCCGCCGCCGGCGTCGCGCAACAGTTCGCACGACACGGTCGCACCGCGCTCCTACCCCCCGCCGACGAAACCTCCCCCACCTAGGAGCCCCGCCCCCACCAGGCGTTTGGCGCGAAACCGACGCCCAGGACCCAGTTTTGGCACCAACAGTTGGGCGCGAAACCGGTGTCCAGAGCCCAGTTTCGGTGCCAACAGTTGGGCGGGGGTGGGGGGTGGGCGGGAAAAGTACGATCGGCGGCCATGACCGAGGCGGAGGGGGGCGACCTCGGGACGCAGCGGTTCGCGCTCGCGCTGGGCGGCGTCGCGCTCGTGGCGCTCGGGATCCGTATCGCGTTCGTCATCGTCGTGGCGCCGCAGGTGCCGGCACTCGGCGATGCGACCGCGTATCACCTCCTTGCCGAGAACCTCGCGCGCACCGGCGCATACATCCGACCGTTCGACGACCTGCTGCTCCACCTCC
>DATCCI010000035.1:0-2177 GCA_036511415.1 Acidimicrobiia bacterium | reverse complement strand
CACGGCCGTGCTCGCCAAGACGCAAGGTCGCGGCCGCGGGCGCGGCGAGGCAGAGAGCCGCGATCGACGCCGACAGCCAGGCGAAGAGGGGCGATACACGGCGCGTGTGGGCGAAGGCTCTGTCCATCTCGTTCGTACCTCGAGCCGACCGTGACGGCCGGCGCACGCGCCCTCGCAAGGCAGGAACGGTAGCAACCTCACTGCGAGCGTCAAGTGACGGCGGCGGACGATGCATGAGACGGAGCGGCGGAGTAGAGTCGCCCGCGTCCATCAGCGAACAAGGAGCGCGACATGGCAGTCGGCATCCGCATCAAGCTGGCCGGGGTCGATCAGGAGACATTCGACGCGGTGAACAAGCACGTCGACCCGGCGAGCGACCCGCCCAAGGGTCTCATCTTCCACTCCTCCGGTCCGATCGACGGCGGGTGGGGCGTCATCGACTTCTGGGAGTCGCGCGCCGACTTCGACGCCTTCCAGGGCCGGATCGCATCGTCGATGGAGGCGGCCGGGGCCAAGATGGAGGGTCCTCCCGACGTGAAGGAGTTCCCGGTACACGAGATCTTCCAGCCGTAGGAGCCGTCAGGAAGCGGTGTCTCTCACGCGGGCGCCGGGGCACGCCGCGCGCGTGCCTTCGGCGCGGTCGCGAGCTGGCCGCACGCGGCGTCGATGTCGCGGCCGCGCGTGAGGCGCACCGTCGACGGCACGCGCGTGCGGTCGAGCGCCAGCTTGAACGCGGCGATGCGATCGCGCGAGGAGCCGTCGTACATGCCGGTGGGGTTGTACGGGATCAGGTTCACCTTGAAGTGGTCGCGGCCGAGCAGCTTCCCGAGCGCCTTGGCCTGCTCGGGCGAGTCGTTCACGCCGGCGAGCAGCACGTACTCGATGTAGACGCGACGGTTCGTGCGATCGACGTGGCGTCTGCACTCGGCGAGGATGTCGCGCAACGGATACGTGTCGTTCACCGGCATGATCGTCGAGCGCAGCGCGTCGTCGGGTGCGTGCAGCGAGAGCGCGAGCCTGATCGGTACGTCGACCTCGTCGACGAAGCGCTTCAGCCCGGGCAGCCAGCCCACGGTCGAGATCGTCGTGCGCCGGTGCGTGACGCCGACGGCCGGGAGCCTGCGCGCTGCCGCGAGCACCTCGTCGAAGTTGAGCATCGGCTCGCCCATGCCCATGAACACCGCGTGGTCGACGGGCGTCAAGCGTCTGAAGTGCAGCGCCTGGTCGATGATCTCCGACGCCGTCAGGTTGCGGCCGAACGTCATCTGCCCGGTCGCGCAGAACGTGCAGGTCAGCGGGCAGCCGGACTGCGACGAGAGGCACAGCGAGCGGCGCCCGTCCTTGTAGCGCATCAGCACCGCCTCGACCGGATGTCCGTCGGCCGTCTTGAAGAGCGTTTTGATCGTGCCGTCCTTCGACTCCTGCTGCGCCTCGACGGTCAGGGTCGAGAACGGCACGGAGGCTGCGAGCGCCTCGCGGAGCGGGCCGGGGAGATTCGACATCGCGTCATAGCCGGTCGCTCCGCCCGCAGCCCAGTCCCACACCTGGCCGGCGCGGTACTTCGGCTCGCCGCGCTCGCGCAGCGTCTTCTCGAGCAGCGTCAGATCCATCCGACCACGGTAGCGGTCGGGATCCCCACTGGCACCGGCCGCGCTCCGCTACCGTCCGCGCGGTGATCGACCTCCGCTCCGACACGATGACCCGCCCGAGCCCCGCCATGCGCGAGGCGATGGCCCAGGCCGTCGTGGGCGACGAGCAGTACGGGGAGGACCCGACCGTCCTCGAGCTCGAGCAGCGCGCGGCCGCGTTCCTCGGCCACGAGGCCGCCGTCTTCGTGCCGACCGCGACGATGGCCAACCAGATCGCGCTGCGCATCCTCACGCAACCGGGCGACGAGCTCCTCGCGGAGGAGAGCGCGCACGTGCTGCTCTACGAGCAGGGCGGCCCCGCCGTCTTCAGCGGGCTCGTGATGCGCGGGCTTCCCGGGCGGCACGGCACCTTCGCGCCCGAGCAGGTGCGTGCCGCGGTGCGGGACTGGGGCAGCGGCCACATGCCGCGCACGCGGGTCGTCTCGATCGAGAACACACACAACTCCTCCGGCGGACGTACGTGGTCGCTCGAGCAGATCGCCGCGATCGCCGAGACGGCGCGCGAGCACGACCTGAACCTCCACCTCG
>DATCCI010000034.1:0-3997 GCA_036511415.1 Acidimicrobiia bacterium | reverse complement strand
GCGCCTGTACTCACGCTTCGGTGAGCGGGTCGCGTACGTCTACGTCGAGGTCACGCCGACGCCTCCTGGTTGATGGTCGAATCGCGATCTGCCCGATCCTTCGGACGCACCCAGCTCACGCGGATTTCGTCGGAAGGCGTCCCATACTCCACCGTGGGCTCTGAAAAGCCCCACCACGATTTCAGCGCACGAATAGATGTGCGCATCGCCAGCGATCGGGGATGCCCCGGACGCGAGATTCGGGGACGCGCATGATGGGACGCCCAGACGTCGACGACGTGAGCGTCTTTGTATGTGTTCGCTACTTGCCAGGCGGTGTGTACGCGACCTGACGCTTCGCGGCGTCGTCGATCTCTGCCGGCGTAAGCAACACGGTCGTCTTCACCGACGCCAAACCCGTCGACGCCACCGCCAAGCCGAGCGCCGCAGCAGCAACATTGTCGGGCAACTCGACGATCACGATCGCATCGTCACCACCGAACGCGAAGTGGAAACTGCGCATCTTGCCGCCGAGCCCCTGCACTGCCTTGCTCACCGCTTCTGCCCGCGCGGTACCGCCACTCTTCAAGACGCCCTTCACACCCTCCGACGAGTACGAAGCCGTCACCAGGTAATCAGCCATTCGATCCTCCTTAGCGGTCGAGAACAGGGAGTCTTGCGCTCCAGGCCTCAACTGTCGAACACTCCCGCAGCTACTCGCCGAAGCGTCCCCGAGGTGCTGACGCACCTTACGTCAAGTCCGAGCCACGCCTGCCACGTTCGCGACCGCCCCGGTGCCGGCGATATGGCGTACTTGCTACGGCGTTTCGGTCAAGGCGCTATGGGGCACCCGAGGTTCGGAAGTGTCCAGAGCTTTGTTACGCGGGTCGCAAACGGCAGCGTCTTTGTTGTTCGGGCGCTGACGTTCCGATCAGGCGCGCTTGGCGTAGTCGGCGTAACCTTGCCAGTCGATGACGACACACGGCTCGTCACCGACGATCCAAGCGTCATGGCCGGGTGCCATCACCGCGAAGTCACCGGGCCCGTACTCCATCTCCTCGCCGTCGTCCATGACGACCTTCATCCGCCCCGAGATGAAGTACCCCAGATGCGGGGCCTGGCAGCTGTCCGTCTTGGCGATCGGCTTGACGTGCTTCGACCACTGCCAACCAGGCTCGAAGGTTGCGCGGCCGACCGGCCCAGCTTGGAGGTTGACCAGTTCGAGCTTGCCCTTCCCGTCCTCAAAGGGGCGGGTTTCCTCCGGCGAATTGAGACTCTTACGAACGAGACCGGCCATTTGCGGTCCTCTCATGGGTAACGGTGCGTCGATCGTGGCCCGACGTTCGCACCTCGTGCCGGCATCTTGACCGCGAAGACTTCGCGGCACAAACGGTCAGCTTCGCGGACAAGGACAGCAGGACGTCGAGGTACACATAGCCGCACGCAGGGGTGTCCAAGAGCACGCCCCGGTCCCGGCGATCCGGGACACCCCGGCAACGTCGTTCGGGGGCGCGCGATATGGGATACCTACCTGCGGTGTCGACTGCGCGGGCCGGGGTTCGTCGTGTTTGTCAGACCGATGGATGAGTTCCGGTGAGGCGCGAGCGTTCGGGTGCGATACCGAATGTTCGGCAGTAGTCGCTGATGGCGGGGTCCGACAACGCGTCGTCGTGGGTGTAACCCATCGTGGCGAGTTCCGGTGGAGGAGCCACGCGCGCACCGTTGCGTTGGGCGTGCAAGAACGTGTCGATCCGGACCGCCAGGTTCTGGTCGACGGGAAGGCCAAGGGCCGACAGCGTGTGCGGCGCAGTTCCCCTTGGGTCTCCGACGAGGGCCGGATAGGCGACGTGCGTGACGCGCTCTGGAGCCGCGGCGCTGAAGGCCGAGAGCGCGGCGAGCTTGGGCCTGATCCATGACAGCACCAAGCGGTCGCGAGTGCCGTCGTTCGTGAGTGGATTGTCGATGCAGAACGGTTCGATGATCGACTCGCCCATGACGGCGATGGAGACCATGCATCGGAACGGATCGCGGTCGGTGATCACGAAGTCCGCTTCCGGGAAGACGTCGGCGAAGGTGGCGATCTGCCCGCCGATCTGCGGTGCTTTCAGCACCAGGAACCCGTCCGGATCTACGGGGTGTTTCCACAACAGCAGTTGCACCACCCGTCGATAGTTCTCGTAAGCAGGCGTGAGATCCTCCTCGGCGAGGAACCGACGCCACTGTGGCATACACATGGTCGCGGCTTGACCGAGCATCGATGCCGCATCGATGAATCCCCACACACATTCCTCGGGCTCATCGGCATTCACCCAGTGCATGTGTTCCAAGGTCGAACCGCGCAGTTTGTCGACCGAGGCCTGCACGGTGTCGATCCGCGGGTCGGTGGCGTAGGTCTGCGCGACCGGTGGAGGGACTGGTTCCATTAGCTCCCACCGCAAGAACGCCCGACCGCGGCGATGTAGAGCGAGCAGATTGTGCAACAGCGTGGTTCCGCTGCGTTCGAGCCCCGTGATGTAAACGATCCGAGGGATCGGTACCGAAGCGATCTCGGGATGTTCGCGAAACGTCTCTAAAACCCGCAGACGCCGGGCAAGGTCGCGCACAGCCAACGAGCGGAGGAACTTCCGACCGAACTCGGTCAGGTTCGGCTGCTCCAAATCCGCCGCCCACGCAGCGAGTGGCCCCATGAACCACTCGTCACCGAAATCGTCGAGGTGAGTCGCCGCGACCGCCGCGTCACGCATCGCCCCGATAGCCACTCCCTCCACAGACAGATCCTCACCACACCATTGGCTGGACGTCAAAGCAGCCCCGACGCCGTCGCGAACGCGCAGAGCCGGCGATAGGTGACACCCCGGGGTCGTTGTTCGGGGACGCGCGTTCGGGGACACTCCCGCGCGCATTCTGTGCGGCTTGAACCCTCGCAATTTCACGCCACAGCGGGCAGTATGCGTGCTTCTGTGCGTCGTGGAATGCGACCGAGATAGGGCACTCGCGTGTGGGATGCCGAAGTCCGCTGGGCTGAGTTTGACGGCTGGTCGATCGCGTACGAAGTGTTCGGAGCGGGCCCGATTGATCTCCTCCTCTGCCAGCAGTGGACCCCGATTGACTTGATGTGGGAGCTACCTCAGCTCGCGTCGTTTCTCGAGAAGCTCGGCGGTATGGCGCGCGTCATTGCGTTCGACCCGTTGGGCTGCGGCGCGTCCGACCGCATCGCCGATCGGTGGGCCTCTACAGGCGAGACCTTTTCTGACGCCGCGCTCGCGGTGCTGAACGCGGTCGATTCTCCGAGAGCCGTTGTCTTTGACACGTCCGGCGTCAGCGGGGCGATGTTTGCGGCGATGCATCCGCAGCGGACCCAGTCGCTGATACTGGTCAACCTTCGAGCCTCATTCCCCGAGTTGCGCGCGATGACGGCGGAGCAGCGGGTGAGATTCTCGAAGGTGCTTCACGGTGTCCGCAGCTTGGAAGTGGCTAACCCACGGGTGGCACACGATGCGGCTCTACGACAGTGGTGGGAGCGAGCGGGGCGCCTGGGGAGAACCCGCGAGGACCGGCGCGCTCAGGTGGAATGGGGTGCGGGCACTGACTTTGAATCAGTCCTGCCGATGGTCCGGGTTCCGACGCTGGTGCTCCA
Source organism: Acidimicrobiia bacterium (assembly GCA_036511415.1). Lineage (GTDB taxonomy): Bacteria > Actinomycetota > Acidimicrobiia > IMCC26256 > PALSA-610 > PALSA-610. Next base: position 381 of record DATCCI010000034.1, on the reverse strand, counting down.
TCGTCGCGACAACCGAATGTTCGATCTCGAAACCAGCCGTGCGGCCGCACACCTGATTCCAGGAGCTGCGTTTGTCGAGCTGCCGGGTTCCGAGAGTGACATCTTCTTGGGGGACACCGCTCCAGTCTTCGCCGAGATGGATCGGTTCCTGCGCGAAGCTGACACCGAAGTTGCGCCCGATCGACCGTTGACAACGGTGTTGTTCACGGACATCGTGGCTTCGACCGAACAACTCGCTGCGCGGGGTGACGCTGCTTGGCGACGCGTCCTCGAAGACCACGAACAAGCAGTGGAACGGCTTGTCACCGAGTACAGGGGGCGCGTCGTCAAATCAACGGGCGATGGCATCCTCGCCACTTTCGACGGTCCCGCCCGCGCCGT
>DATCCI010000033.1:0-2660 GCA_036511415.1 Acidimicrobiia bacterium | reverse complement strand
ATACGCACGGGCGGCAGACATCGCCCGCAACGCGAACGCGCCGTCGATGCTCGCGCTCGTGCTCTACAACCACGCCGCGTTCAAAACCGACGTTCCGGACCTCCAGGGTTCCGTGACGCTCCTCGACGAGGTTGACGCGCTCGTCGACCGCTTCGGGTTGCGGCGCTACCTCGTGGTGAGTCGGCGTCAACGCTCGCTGACACTCTGCATGCAAGGCGACCTCGCAGCAGCCGCGGCCGCGATGGCATCGATCGACGACGTGTTCACCGAGGGATTCGACGCGTGGGCGCGCGCGACGGGTCGCGCGTATGTCGACTACGCGGCGGGGAATTCGGAGGCCGTGCTCAGGGGTCTGAGGCCCGACGCGGTTGGTGCCGCCGCGCCCAAGGACTCCGACCTCGTCATCGAGACCGAGATGCTGCGCGCCGATGCCCTGGCCTGGAACGGCGATGTCGAGGGTGCCCGGCGCGCGGTCGATAGGGGTGAGGCCGCGGTCGCGGCCGAGCACTACCGGGAGACGTTCTCGCGCGGTCGCCTCGCGATGGTCGGCGCGCGCGTCGAGGCGGATAGTGCAATCGCGGCGATGGCGAGTCAGTCGATCGGTGCGATCGAGAACGCGGAAGCCCGCGTGGCCGCGATCGTTGCGGCGTGGGAGACCGCCATCGCGCAGCTCGCCCGGTCAAGTCCGCTCCTCGACGCGTACACAATGGGGATCGACGCCGAGGTCGGCCGGTTGCGGCGAGAAGAGGTCGGCGCCCGTGCACACCGCGCCGCCGAAGCCTTCGCGTTGATCGGGTTGCCGTACTGCGCGACGTACTTCCGCTGGCGCGAGGCGGAGGCGATGTTGGACGCCGGTGACCGTCCGATGGCGGCGGAGCTCCTGAAGCGGGCCCGGGCCGCGGCGACGACCCACGGCTTCGCAGGTCTCGACGCCGCGATCGTGGCGCTGGCCCGCGCCCATCAGCTGCGGCTCGGCCCGGCGCGTACGACGATCGACGGCGACGAAGCTCTCTCGGTTCGCGAGCTCGAAGTGCTGCGCCTGGTGGTGATCGGCAAGAGCAACCCCGATATCGCCGAGGCCCTGTTCATCAGCCGCCGCACGGCTGCCGCGCACGTATCGAACATCCTGCGGAAGCTGGACGCGACGTCGCGCGTCGAAGCCGTCTCAGAAGCTCATCGACGCGCGATCGTCTAGCTGTCGGTCGGCGCGGCCGTCAGGGCCGCGTCGTCCTCAGTGAAACTTGAAACTGGCTCCGGTGACCACCGCGAGAGCGGCGAGGCCCGCGAGGGCGGCGGTGATACGGACGAGGCGAGATCTCATTCCGAATTGTCCCTTTCGATGGGCGCGGTGCGCGCGGTGCGTGACCAGGGACTTCGGCTTTCGGGGCCCCGCACTTGAGGTCCGAGCCGGATTTCACAACAGGGAGTGGCCGGACGGGTCGATACGAGGGCGAATCACCGGGATTCGAGTCCGCATGTCAGGGGGAAGTCCGCCCGTGCTTCTGCTCGCCGTCGTCATTTTCAGCGTGGTCACGGTGCGCCCCGCCGGCGGGAGCCTTTCGGCCCTGGGCCGGGTGCGTCTCCGCTACACCCCGGCGATCTTCGGCGCGCTCGCAATCCAGATCGCGATCCTCGTTGTGGTCCCAGGCGGGAGCCCGTGGCTCCATCGGGTCCTGCACATCGGGTCGTACGCCCTGGCGGCGGTCTTCGTGGTCGCGAACCGGCGCCTCGCCGGTATGCGAATGCTCGCGCTGGGCGCGACGCTCAACCTGATCGCGATCCTTGCGAACAACGGCGTCATGCCCGCGTCGCGGAGTGCCCTGCGCACGGCCGGAAAGCTCACGAACTCGACCGATTTCATGAACTCGGCCGCGGTGCCGCACCCGCATCTGCTCTTCCTCGGCGACATCCTCGCCGTGCCGCACGCGGTTCCGCTTGCGAACGTGTACAGCATCGGTGACGTCTGCATCGCGATCGGCGTCGCGATCGCTATTCACGGTCTCGCCGGATCACGCCTCGTGCCGCGCCGGTGTCGAACGGCAGCCACGCTATCGAGGCGCTCCAGGACCCTCGAGCGATCGGGTATTGGACACTGACGCAGTTCTGACGCGACCCGTCGCGGGAGGGTAGCCCGCGTTGTCTTCGAGGTGTACGTTGCGCGTCGGCAGTCACCTTGTTGCACGGGTGGCCGTACGACATTCACAGTTACGTGGAGGTCGCGCCGGCACTCGGGGCCGCGGGCTATCGAGTCATCGTCCCGTATCTCCGCGGCTTCGGCACGACGCGTTTTCTTTCGGACGCCACGATCCGTAACGGCCAACAGTCGGTGGTGGCGGTCGACATCCTGGCCTTGATGGACGCACTCCACATCGAGTCGGCGATCATCGCAGGCTTCGACTGGGGCGCGCGCACGGCCAACGTCATCGCCGCGCTCTGGCCGGACCGATGCAAGGCCATGGTTTCGGTGAGCGGCTATCTGATCGGCAGCCCCGAAGCCAACAAGACGCCATTGCCACCGAAGGCCGAACTTGCGTGGTGGTATCAGTTTTACTTTGCGACCGAACGCGGCCAGATTGGCTACGACAAGTACCGGCGCGACTTTGCGAAGCTCATTTGGCAGACTGCCTCGCCCAAGTGGAGCTTCGACGATGCGATCTTCG